>JAUXAH010000279.1 GCA_030614945.1 Phycisphaerae bacterium | reverse complement strand
GGTTGTTCTCGGGCATGTGCAGCGGGGCGGAACACCTACGCCGTTTGACAGACTTCTTGCAACGAGCTTTGGCCATACGGCTGTCGAGCTTTTAATGAAGGGTGTGAGGAACCACCTGGTGGTCTGGAAAGATGGCAGACTGTTGAGCGTTCCGCTTTTGCGAGTCGCCGGCAAGATAAAGACCGTGCCGAAGAACCATCACCTTATAAGAGCGGCGCTGGCAGTTGGAACGAGCTTCGGCGTCTGATTAGCTTCGATTGGTCATTATTGGCCGATTTTTTCCGTTGGTGCCTACAAACCCGACGGCTGTTAAATAATCTATGGAGCTTGGGCGGGATAAGACGGTTTCGGAGATAATCTCCCGGCTTAAGACAGCAAAACCCGAGGACGGGCCGGTAGAAGTCGAGGGGACGTGGGGGTCGTTTGCGCGCCTGCTGGGGGCTTACATATCGGAGAAGCTGGGTCGGCCGATTCTGTACGTCTGCCCGCATATTGACGATGCCGACAAGGCCAGCGATGATTTGCACACTTTTGGGGGCGAAAGGATTGAGGGTTTGCCTGCCTGGGAAGGCGAAGAGGATTTGGCCGACGCCACCGATGAGATTCGCGCTGAAAGGCTGAAGCTCGTCGCTCGTGTCTCGTCGCTCGTCGCTCGTGAGCCAACACACGGGGCACGATTTATTATGCCGGCATCGATACAGGCGCTTTGTCAGCCGATACCGAAACCGAAAGCGCTGGAAGAGAACAGTCTTGGATTGCAAATTGAAAGAGAAGTGTCGCCGGAAGAGGTGGTTGGCTGGCTGGTAGATAATGGTTTTGAGCGCGTGGAGAGGGTTGATTTACCGGGCCAGTTTGCGCGTCGCGGCGGGATTGTTGATATTTATGCACCGCTGGTTAGTGAAAAGGTGAGATTGCCACGCAGCTGCGCTGCTCGCAATGACAATGGGGCTGAGGCGGTGAGAGTTGAATTTTTCGGCGACATTGTAGAGAGTATCCGCGAAATCAATCTGGATACACAGCGCTCGAGCCGGCAAATAGGGAGTATCGGGATAGTTTCGGCGGTGTGCGGGACTGCAGAAAAAGAGAGGGAGCTTTTTGTAAATATCCTGCCGGAAAATACCATAATAATTCTTGAAGAGCCGGGTGACATTGAAGAAGTTGCGAAGGTGTTTTTAGAGCGGGCTGAAGATGCGGGGCGGCTCTATAGCTGGCGGGATATTTATGCCGGCTTAGAAGGATTTACGCAGTTGAGAATCTACCGATTTGCCCCTTCGGCCCCCGGCGATTTCCTTAAGGTCGATATAAAAAGTGTGCAGCGGTTTCAGCACAAGGCCGCTTCCCTGTGGGCGGGACATAAGGAAGGCCTGGAGGAATTAGTCCAGGAGGCAAAGCAGGGAAAGAAGATATTGCTTTATTGTGAGGCCTCGGCGGAAATCAAGCGGGTCGGCGAGATTGTAAAAGAGATTAACGAAAAAGTGCCGGCGAATTTTAAGCTGTTGCAGGGTTTTATTCATCAGGGCTTTGTCGTGAATTCGCTAAAACGAATAGTAATAAGTCATCACGAGCTGTTCGGCCAATATGCGCTGCGGCGAAGGCAGCGGCCGATGCGGGCGACGTCGCCGGTTGATACGCTCAGCGATTTGCAGGCGGGCGACTACGTTGTTCACGCTTCCTACGGTATCGGTAAGTTTTTGGGTGTGAAGACCATCAAGGAAAAGGAGGGTACATCAGAGTATTTGACTATTAAATATGCCGACGGTGTGAAGATACAGGTTTCGGTCCGCAATATTGCGCTGGTGCAAAAGTATATAGGGACAAGTCCGAAGCGGCCGAAGCTGAGCAAGGTGGGTTCTGCGAGATGGCAGAGGCAGAAGGAAAAAGTTGCGGCCTCTGTTCGGGACCTTGCCGCCGAATTGCTTGAGATTCAGGCGAAGCGCCAGACAATGGGCGGGATTGCGTTCGCGGCTGATTCGAGCTGGCAGAGAGAATTCGAAGAGTCATTTGCTTATCATGAAACGCCGGACCAGACTACGGCAGCAGAGCAAATCAAGGCGGATATGCGGGAAGCCGTGGCGATGGATAGACTGCTCTGCGGTGACGTGGGCTACGGCAAGACCGAGCTTGCGATGCGTGCGGCGTTTAAGGTGGTCGAGAACGGTAAGCAGGTTGCTATCTTAGTGCCGACAACGGTGTTGTGTGTGCAGCACGGCCGGACTTTCACCGAGCGGTTTGCTGATTTTCCGGTTTGCATAGAGGTCCTTAATCGCTTCAAGACGACAAAGCAGGCCAGGGACATAATCGCACGGACAAAGCAGGGCAGGGTTGACGTGCTGATAGGGACGCATCGGCTTCTGAGTGGCGACGTTGGATTCCGCGATTTGGGGCTTTTGATAATCGACGAAGAGCAGCGGTTCGGCGTTGAACACAAAGAGAAGCTCAAGAAATTGCGCGTCAATGTTGACGTTCTTACGATGACGGCCACGCCGATTCCGCGGACGCTGCATATGTCACTTCTCGGTCTGCGTGATATAAGCTCGCTGGCGACGCCGCCTTTGGACAGGCGAAGTATAGTAACGACCGTAACCGCCTACAACAAAGAGCTTATCAGAAAGGCGATTATCCGTGAGTTGAACCGTCAGGGACAGGTGTTTTTTCTGCACAACAGGGTCAAGACTATTGAAAAAAAGGCCTGGGAGATTCAAAAACTCGTTAGTGACGCAAAGATTACTATCGCGCACGGTCAGATGGCCAAGAGCGAACTTGAGGCGGCGATGATAGATTTTGTTATGGGTGAGACGGACGTGCTTGTGTGCACGACAATTATCGGGTCGGGGCTGGATATTCCGAATGCCAATACCATTTTTATAAACGATGCGGACAGGTTCGGGCTTGCAGAGATGCATCAGCTTCGCGGCAGGGTCGGCAGGTATAAACATCGGGCGTATGCGTATATGCTGCTGCCGGCGTCAAGGCCGATTACGCCGGTAGCGGCGAGGCGCTTAAAAGCCATCGAAGAATATTCTCATTTAGGCGCTGGTTTTAGAATCGCTCTGCGGGATTTGGAGATTCGCGGGGCGGGCAATATATTGGGGCCTGAGCAGTCCGGCCATATTCAAACGGTGGGCTACCAGATGTATTGCGAGCTGCTGGCCGATGCCGTCAAAGAGGTGAGAAATGAGCCGGTGGAAGCGATACCGACGGCGGTTGTCGATCTGGGTTTTGCAACGTATATACCGAAAAATTACATACCGCTCGATAGACACCGGATGGATGCCTATCGCAAAATTGCTGTTGCGAGGACCGGCGAAGACCTGAAACAAATCGAGGGCGAATTGGCTGATGTATATGGGCCGGTGCCGAATGAGGTCAAATTAGTGCTGGAATTGGCCGGCCTGCGAATTGCGGC
>JAUXAH010000170.1 GCA_030614945.1 Phycisphaerae bacterium | reverse complement strand
GATATGCGACAAAAATGGAAGATTTCTAACGGGGGCTCGTATCACGCGTTGGTCTTTGCAGGTGTTGTTTCCCAGAGAATCAGGCCCAGCTCATAAGGGCTAATCAGGTCGTCGTGCCTTGGTAAGACTCGCACGGCGACGCCTCGGCGTCCGGGCGCTCCGCAGGGTATCAGGCCAACAAACCAATGCTCTCCATCCTGCCCTGAGGCCCCCTTATAATCCATTCTCACAGCTGAGCCGTCCTTAATATTACCCCAGGTATCTACGGGCCCGTGATAAAGCTCAACTGAAACATCATCCGGGCCGACCTTGCCGAGCTTAACCAACGCCCTGACGCTCAACTGCGAGCCGATCTTAAGCTGAGGTTGTTTGGGATTTAGCTGCCGGCTTTTTTCAGCGTTTTTAACCCGTATCTGGACATCCTTGACGGCAAATTCAGGCCAGGCCTTTTTCATATTTGATTTCCACATTGAAAGTGCTTTTGCCCTGGCCATAGCTTCTGCAGTCAAATATCTCCATTTGGCGGCAGCGGGATTATAAAACCTTCGCGTGTACTCACGCACCATTCTGTTCGTGTTGAACCGCGGCGTTATGGACTTGATAGAATTTTTTACTCTGCGTATCCAGGCCCGCGGCAAATTGTCGGCCGAGCGAGTGTAAAACAACGGCACAACCTCGTTTTCGAGCATATTATAAATCGCCTGCGACTCGACCATATCCTGATAATCGGCATTCTTATAGCTTTCGCCTGCACCAATAACCCATCCCACCTCAGGTGTGTAACTTTCACACCACCAGCCATCGAGGGTGCTCATATTCAAAGCGGCGTTAATGGCCGCTTTCATCCCGCTTGTGCTGCTTGCCTCCATCGGTCTTCGAGGATTACTAAGCCAGATATCGACGCCTCGTACCAAGGCCCTCGCCACATCAATATCATAGTCTTCCAGAAATACAATGTGTCGTCTCAAATCGTACTGTGTTGCAAAGTGAATAATCTGCCGTATAATGTCCTTTCCTTCTGTATCTCTTGGGTGTGCCTTTCCTGCAAAAACAATCTGCACAGGCTTGTCGGGGTTACTGAGCAGCTTTGCGAGCCGCTCCTCGTCCTTAAGCAGCAAATTGCCCCTTTTATAGCCGGCAAACCTTCTGGCAAAACCAATGGTCAGCGTTTCAGGGTCGAGCACCTCCTCAGCGCGGTTCAATTCAGTGTGGTAAGTACCCCGCCGCTGCATCTGAGCCTTAAGCCGGTTGCGTGCAAAAACAATCAAACGCTCTTTACATCGCTGATGTGTCTGCCATAATTCCTCATCAGGAATTTGTTCGATGTTATTCCAGACCGACTCGTTGACGGTTTCATCCGTCCAATTGGGCCCAAGGTATCTTTCATATAAAGAGCCCATCTCATCCGATAACCAGTTTTTGATGTGGACGCCGTTTGTAATCGCTATTACGGGCACTTCACTAACAGGAACGCCGGGCCAGAGACTCGACCACATCTCTCGTGATATTTGCCCGTGCAATTTACTTACGCCGTTTATATAGCTGCTCAGCCTCAATCCTAAAATTGTCATTTTAAATGACTCGGCATCGTCGTCAGGAAGTATTCTGCCCAATGCTAAAAACCGCTCTCTATTTATGCCGAGGGCGGGGAATAAACTACCGAAATATTTGTCCATCAACTCCACGGGGAACTCATCAAGCCCGGCTTTTACGGAGGTATGCATCGTAAAAATATTGCCTGACCTCGTAGCTTCCAGGGCCTCATCAAAAGTCATATTCCTGGCGCTTCGTAATTCTCGGATTCGTTCCAGCGCCATAAAAGCAGCGTGTCCCTCGTTCATATGGCAGACAGCAGGCGTAATATCCATAGCTGTTAGCGCCTTTAAGCCGCCAATGCCCAGTATAATCTCCTGACGAATTCGCATTTCATTGTCTCCGCCATAAAGACTGGCGGTAATCATACGGTCCGTCGAGGAATTAGCAAGTACGTTCGTATCCAGCAGATATAATTTTACCCTGCCAACGGAAACGCACCAAATTTGCGCTGTAACACATCTTCCTGGATATTCAACGCTAATGGTCAACGGCCGGCCGCTCTTTTTGCGAACCAGCTCGATAGGCATATTATAGAAATCATTGTCTGTATATACCTCCTGCTGCCAACCATCGATGTTCAAATACTGGCGGAAATAACCTTTTTGATACAGAAGGCCAATCCCAACTAATGGAACACCGAGGTCCGAAGCACTTTTCAAGTGGTCCCCTGCCAGGATTCCCAGGCCGCCGGCATAAAGTGGCAGGCATTCATGTATCCCAAACTCGGCACTAAAATACGCAATAACCGGCCTGGTACATTTTGAAGAAACCTCTTCAAACCAGGTCGGCCCATCAAGATATGCTTTCAGCTTTTCCACGGCCCGCTGCAGCTCACAGACAAAACCCTGGTTTTCAGCCAGTGTCTCTAATTGCTCCTGTGAGACATTGCCAAGAAGTTTGACGGGATTATGCCCGCAAGCCGTCCATAAATTACTGTCGATACGTTTGAACAACTCTACAAACTCCGGGTTCCAGGACCAAAACATATTCCCGGCAATAGTCTCAAGGCCTTTCAAAGAATCCGGCAGTGCCGGCAGGACCATAAAGTTACGTACCTTTGGCATTTTTGACTCTCCGTACGTCTCCTGACAACAAACAATAACAATTTAAGCGAAAAAATAATTCTCCATCTGCCCTTGTTTAATCGACAAATCTATTCTTTAGCTTAACTGCAAAAAACAAAGCAAACGCCAAGATTGGAAATTTTTGATGGTCCGATATTTGCACCCCTTTTGCGGGCAAAAACGCTGAAAATAAAAAAAGGCCTGTATGAAACAGGCCTTTTATAAATTGCGGGCTTTCCTCCACTGGTGTGGTAAGAAAGCTTTTGAAGAAAAACCCATTATTTCCAGGTGGGTAACCGTTGCTTGTGTCCGAAAGTCCTATCGAGTAGGCATTTCCGATCCATCAAGGCCTGATTTCCCTGAGTTGGGTCTATCGGTTTTTTCAAATAGCGCTTTCTATACCAACACCGCAGGGGTCAGCCTGCAATACTTCTTATACCATATTTAGGGGCTAAAGTCAATAGAATACCGGCAAATTCAGGCGCTTTATTAAAATCTTCAGTTTTACCCTATTTATTGGTTTTTCGGCTCTTTAACGGCTTTTTCTGAAGCCAAATTCAGATTAAAAAATTAAAATGGGCACGCTTGACGTCTGTAGATAACCCATATAGATACTCAGGCCCCGTCTTCAGAGCGGGTTTATCTGCTGCCATTTGTCATTCGTGAGGGCAATTCGCGAATCGACTATAAATTCTTTCGGAAAAAACCAAGAAAAATCGCAAAAAATTGGAAAAATTTCTTGTAACACCAATTGCTCTTGTGTTATAATTTTTTGTAGTTAAGATGTGAAGGTAGGCTGAAAAAATTATCATAATACTATTGCTTACCATCATAAACTCTATTGACTTTACATTCATACCGACCCTGCCTTCGAAAGCTAACGGTTATCTCTATTATCAATGTATTGCATCTATCGATTAGGCCGTAGAGAAGAAAAATAAAATGGGCACCAAATCTGCAATTTTGGGACTTAGTTTGGCTTTAAGGAAGCGCAAAACACACTTAATTTACACAAATCAGGCGTAGGTGCGTCGCCTGTGCCGGTATAATATATTTATCATACATTTTGGAAAGGACAGAAAAATGCCTTGTGTCTTAACATAATTGAATAATTTTGCTTGTCTTTGCCGATATCCTAAATGAGGGACAAGTCGTTGTCCCATAAAGAGTAACATTTAGGAGGCAAGACAATGCAGGCTCTTTCAAAATTTTGTTGTCAGAATAAAAAATGCCCTGGTTACGGCAAACGGGACGCAAATAATTTAACAGTGTGCGGCAGATTCGGCAAAAATAACAACATTCGGCTATTATACTGCAGAATATGCAAGAGCCGATTTTCCGAAAGAAAAGGCACACCGCTGTTCCGTATGAAGCTTGATGAGAAAAAGGCCATCTCATTGCTTGAGCATATTTCCGAAAGTTGTGGAGTACGCAAAACAGAGCGTCTGGTCGGCGTAAACAGAAATACCGTAATGCGTTATTCACGCCTTGCTGGCGAACACGCCAAAGCGCTTCACGATGAGTTGGTCGTTTTTTCCCTCGAAAACCAATGAGGTACAGTTTGACGAGAAATGGGCATTTGTTGGCAAGAAGAAAAAGAATTGCGATGACACAGACCCGGCTGACAGCCAACAAGGAGATAACTGGGACCATGTAGCTTATGATCCTGAGCATCGTTTGGTAATCAGCGTTATACCTGGCAAACGCACAGCAAAAAACGTTGAGAAACTTGTGGCTGATTTTAAGAAAAGAACCGGCGGCCGTATTATGAATCTGATTACATCTGATGAGTATAAACCGTATAAAAAGGCTATTTTGAAGGCTTATGGCAGAAAAGTTGTGTTGCCTGCTACAGGCAAACGAGGCCGTCCAAAAGGTTCTCGAAGGGTTCCAGCGAAGGGTTTGAAATATGCTACTGTTCACAAGACACGACGGAAATGCCGAGTAGTTAAGATTGAATTGCGAGCTATATTTGGCAGTAAATCCGATGTCGAAGCTGCGATAGAAGCATCGGCGGTTAGCAAGATGATTAACACAGCTTTTATAGAAAGGCACAACGGCACAGACCGCAACCGCAATGCCCGGAAGGTTCGAAGAAGTTACTGTTTTTCCAAAGACTGGGATATACATAATGCCATGACCTATTTTACGATGTACAGCTATAATTTTTGTTGGCCGGTACGAACGCTTCGTGTGCAAGACCGAAACGATCAATGGCAACCAAGGACACCTGCGATGGTTGCAAGCTTGACCGATCATATCTGGTCTCTGCACGAATGGCTAACCTATCCGGCTGTTCAATTAACATAAGACACAAGG
>JAUXAH010000645.1 GCA_030614945.1 Phycisphaerae bacterium | reverse complement strand
AATACATCAGGAAATTGCTCAAAGAGCCCGACGCTGAATTTTACGAGAGCGGGGGGCTCGGCGTGCGCGTTGAGCGGACCGCTACCTGGGCCATGTTCTATGTCTACCGCATCGTGGGGACGGCCGAGGTGAAAATTGGGGAAAAAAATGAGAGGCAGGAGGCGAAAAGATGAAGCCCACCACTAAACAACTGGGTGCCGAAGAACTCACGCTGGAGCGCGTCCGCTATCTAATCAACCAAATCAAGTCGGTCATGCCTGCGCTCGACGAACTCACAGAGATCTCAGACAAGACCAAGCAGGACATCCAGAAGCAAATCGCGGACTATGCTTTAAGCATCAAGACCACCAAGCTCAAGCCCGAGGAGCTAGAGGCGTTCTTCAAGAAGCCCTACGCTCTGATGCCAACACCCGGGAGGCGGGACTCGTGGTATCTAATCATCCCGAGGTTCGTGGACGTGCAGTTCGGGTGGCTCCACCAGCAGACAGAAAGCATGAACATCTTCCTGATCAACCGCTATGTGGACTGGCTCGGGGAGCTCCCAGAGGCGATAAAACGGGAGCTGGGCTTCAAGCCACCTCCAGATCTCAAGCTCGACGGCGAGATCCTGAGCGGTTCTCCTCGGGCACTCGAGGAGGCTTGGCGCAAGTACCGTCCTTTCCTTAAGGATCGAGACGAGAAGCGCATCGTGATAAATAAGCGCAGAAGTTTCGAACTCATCGCTTCGTTAGTGAAGGATGGCGTTTTGCCGTTCACACCCAAGCCAGTCGACCCTTCCGACCTAATCAACCGTAAATTGGACTTCGAGCTGAGACCGTACCAAAAAGAGGCTTGGAACGTGTTTATGCGGTACTCGAACATCGGTGTCTTCTACCCTGCAAGCACAGGAAAAACAATATTGGGCCTCTATCTGATGACGCACCTGAAGCCGCCCCACTTGGTCGTGGTTCCCAGCATCGTGCTGAAGGAGCAGTGGGAAGCACGGATAGAGACCCACACGGACCTCAAGCCAGAGGAGTATGTGGTATGTACATATCATACTGCGATCAAGAAGCACGCTGAAAAAGAATGGACAAGCATGGTGACCGATGAGGTGCATCATCTCCCCGCGGACTGGTTCTCGAAGCTATCCTTCATCAAGCGGAAATATTCTCTTGGATTGTCGGCCACGCCACAAAGGGAAGACGGGCGCGAGGAGTTCATATTCGCTCTCACGGGCTTCCCAGTCGGCTTGGGCTGGGA
>JAUXAH010000564.1 GCA_030614945.1 Phycisphaerae bacterium | reverse complement strand
AGGTGGATCAATACGCCGAGGTGAGTTTTGACGGACCATCCCACGATGCAGTTTTCGACCAGGGCGATGATGGTGGTGTACTTGGTGACGAATTTGAGATGACGGCCGGCCGGCACGAAGTAATCGTGTGCTGAGCCGGGTACACCGTCCGCTAGGCCTCTGCCGGCAAGCCAGAAGTCAACGAACGCGGTGATTGCGGGTATGTCCGATTCGTGGGCCTGGCGATATTGGATATCGCCCACGTGGTTCAGACTTTGACGTTGTTTTTTTTTGCGTTGTCCTGGTCCTCGCTGTCACCAAACATCTCGATGATCATTTTGAGCAGTGCGATCAAAAATCGCAGTGCGTCCCATAGGTCTTTTCCAAATTTCATGTCACTGTCTCCTAAAGGTTAGATTTCACCGGGGCCCTCGGGCCTGCCGGCATTGTGGCTGCCAACGAACTTATCAACGATCTGACCGTTGACGTGAACATCAGGGCGTTTGCGGAGCTCACCTTTGATCTCTTCGTAGAGGTCCTCAGCTTCCTGCTGGGTCAGGTTGTCTTTGGTTAGGTGTATGATTAGCTTCATGTCACTACCTCGTTAAAGTTTCATGATCCAACAGCCCGCTTTGGTTTGCGGGCGGTTGTCGGCGGCGTCTGTTGTGCCGGCTGCGGGGTTGATACTGGTTGCATATGCGAGGTCTCCGTCAGGTGTGCTGCTGATTATGACGTTGCCGGCAGGGAGATCGTGGCTGTGACCGTCACCGGCGAAGTTGTGGACCTGGCTGTCAGATCCAAAGGAATCGCCCGGGTTGTAGAGGTCACCGGCACCGGCGAGGTAGCAATTACGGTAGTCGGGTGTCCCCATCGTACCGTCGCAGAGGTGCCAGCCGGCAGGGATATCTGCGATCGCTCCTGGCCAAAAAACGACAATACCTTGCATACCAAACTCCTGCTAATGCTCACCGGCGGTAACTGTGGCGTTTCCGAGGGATGCCCCAAACGGGTAATAGATTCCCTCGATGCTCGGCTCGTCGCGTATCCACCAATATTCTTCTGGTGCTCCGAGAACGTCACTGATGTACCAGTTCTCAATACCATCCCACCAGATGAACCATAACCCGTCTAGCCGGCGGAGGTAGGCACGGCCGTTGAGTTCACCTGCATAAACGTAATTGCATGTGGCATCGGGCATTAAAGTACCGGTGACGTATACCTTACCGCCCTGGCCTAAGGGTGTGTGCCTTCGGCAACAGTTGCTTCACCCGTTGCCGTTCCGCCTATGGCATAGATGCCGTTGATGTTTGGATCCGTTCGGGTCCAGTAGTCGGTACCCGGTACACCCAGGGCAGCAGAGATGGTCCAGGTGTCGATACCATCCCACCAGATGTAGTAAGCACCATCCGCTCTTCGGGCATAGCCCTTGCCGCCGTGCCAGCCGACCGTTGTGTAGTTGCAAGTTGCATCAGGGGACAGCGTGCCGGTAACGGCGTGTCTGGAAGCTATGCCCCAACAGCAA
>JAUXAH010000581.1 GCA_030614945.1 Phycisphaerae bacterium | reverse complement strand
ACAGTTCACGAAAGGGCCAGATAGGCATCCTGCTGCAGACCCGGCCGGCCCTGGGCGGAAACGTTATGGCTACTATCTGTACGAAAAATTCAAAGGCCCAGATGGCTACCGCAAGGCCGGGCGTTATGAAGAGACTGCCCCCCGATGAGTCAAGAACGGGCAAAGTCATCAAACACAAAGTCGAGCTTTCCAAAGACGATATTAGTCTGAAAATTATAAAAACAGAGCTGGGCACTGGTGAGGTGAACTTTGGTGCCGACGTGGTTGTCAGCGGCGGTAAAGGTATGCAGAACCGGGACAACTATGAGCGGCTTGTGAGTGCGCTTTGTGCCGGCTTGAGTAAAAAGTTAGATACGCAAGTTGAAAGAGGCGCTTCGCGGGCAGCGGTGGAGCAGGGCTTCATCGAACGCGTGCACCAGGTCGGCCAAACCGGCACTTCCATCGGGCCGAAAATTTACGTTGCTCTGGGTATATCCGGTGCGATTCAGCATATGATAGGCATTGCAAACACCGAGACCATTGTCGCCGTCAACAGCGACCCGAACGCACCGATATTCAAGCAGTGCGATTATTACATTGTCGGGAATGTTGAAGACACAGTGCCGCAGTTGGTTAAGGCGTTGGAGGTGGAATAAGAAAAGTGGCAGATAATCGATACCAGATATGAAATTCGAAATCCGAAGCACGAAATTCGAAACAAATACGAATGACCGAAATACAAAATTCAAAACAAATTGAGCCACAGAGGACACAGAGGAACACAGAGAAGGAATTAAAAGAAAACGGATTCCTGCTTTCGCAGGAATGACAATATTAAAAACATTTGTGAACTCTGTGCTCTCTGTGGCAAAGAATAAAATGTTTTGAACACTCGATATTTGAGTTTTCGAATTTGTTTCGGATTTCGATATTCGATATTCGGATTTATATGAGAGACAAGTTAGAGGTGAAATAGAAAAGTGTCAAACAATAGAGATTACAACAAAGTATCGGTTCTGATAGTTGGCGCGGGGCCGGCCGGCCTGGCAAGTGCGATACAACTGAAAGTTCTAAAGCCGGAAATTGACGTTTGCGTCGTAGATAAAGCACCTGAGCTGGGCAACCATAATCTCTCTGGTGCGGTTTTAGAGGTGCAGGCGCTGCGTACGCTGCTGGATTCGGCTGTTCCTGACTGGCAGAACAGCGAAGCTGCCAGCGATGTATTAGCCAGGAAGGTCCACGAAGACGACGTGATGTTCTTTCTGGGAAAGAAGCTGGCATTTAACATTTTCTTTGTGATAAAGCTCGCAAAGACTTTCCGGCTCTCTGTCGGCCAGATGATACACAAAGGCGATTATATTGTATCGATAAGCAAGCTGACAAAGTGGCTGGGGCGGCTTGCAAAAGAGCTTGGCGCCGAGGTGCTGACCGGCTTTGCCGCTGAAGATATCATTCT
>JAUXAH010000496.1 GCA_030614945.1 Phycisphaerae bacterium | reverse complement strand
AGGCGGTGGCGAGGTCATGTGTGATGTAGAGCACGCTTACTCCAAACCCCTCTTTGAGCTCCCGAAATAGGTTCACGATGGACATCCGGAGCGAGGAGTCCACCATGGACACCGGTTCGTCCGCGATCAACAGGGAAGGTTCGGTAAGAAGCGCCCTGCCAATGGAGATCCTCTGGAGTTGACCACCGGAGAACTCACTGGGGTAGCGACCGGCGATCTCCTTATAGTTAAGGCCAACCGTCTCCAGAGCCTTGTTGATCCGTGCCAGGCCCTCCGTGCGGCTGCTGGCTAGGTGAAAGTTGTGTACGGTCTCAAAGAAATAGCTCTCCACCTGCCGCAAGGGGTTGAAGGCCTCAAACGGGTTTTGGAAGATTGCCTGCACCCTTGCGGCAAGCCGGGCCTTTTTCCCGGCAGCGGGCTTCTCGTTCTTTCCCCCGTAGATGATCCTCCCCGATGTGGGCTCCTCGAAGCCCAGGATCATCCGCGCAATCGTGGTCTTCCCGCACCCGCTTTCCCCGGCGAGTCCGAAAATCTCCGCAGAGCCCACGTGGAAGGAGACACGGTCCACGGCCGTGATCCTGACCCTTGAGATCATACTGCCCAGGTGGAACACCCTGGTGATATCCTGAAGTTCAAGAATCTTGTTCATTTTTTTTACCCTTCTGCATCAGCCAGCACGCTACCCGGTGTTGATTGCCCACACCTTGGAACTCGGGCACCTCTTGTCGGCAAATCTCCATTGTGCGGGAACACCGGGGATGAAAGGCACAGCCACTGGGGAGGTCCACAAGCGAGGGAGGCGCCCCGGGGGCGCTCTCCCGCATCGCCTTGTCGCCGAATTTGGGAAGGGAGTTGATCAAGTATTTGGTGTAGGGATGGAGTGACTCTTCGAAGATGACCTCCGTTCTCGCTTCCTCGATTATCTTCCCAGCGTACATGATGCCAATGCGGTCGGCAATGTTGGCCTGAACACCCATGTCGTGCGTGACGAGGATCATAGTAGCCTCCAGTTTCTTCTGGACCTCCTTGAGGAGTTGAAGGACCCCCCGCTGCACCACCACATCGAGTGCGGTGACGGGCTCATCCGCGATCAGGACCCGCGGGGAGAGGAAGGAGGCCAAGGCGATGATGGCCCTCTGGCGCATCCCCCCCGAAAGCTGATGAGGATACGCTCCCAAGATCTTCGGCGGCAGCCCCAGCTCCACGAGATGTCGCTGGGCGAGTTCGAACACCTCGCCTTTCTTCTTGTGGGTGCCATGGCCCCCACTGAAGTCACGAAATGACCCTTTGATCTTGATAACTGGATTGAGAACGCTCATCGAACTTTGGGAGACAAAGGAGATGAACTTCCACCGCAATTTTCGTCTCTCCTCCGGTCCCAAGGAGAACAAATCCACCTCCTCCCCATCGACCCGGTACCAAACCTTTCCGCCCATCAGCCTCAACGGCGGTTCGATGTCGCCAAAGAGGGTTCTCAAAAGGGTTGTTTTCCCGCATCCGCTTTCCCCGGCAATTCCATATACCTCGTTTTCCTGCACCTCCAGATCCACCTGGTTGACGGCTTGGACGATCTTTTTGACCCCGAAAATGTCCAGGACGTAAGAAGATTTCAGTTGCTCTGCTTTCAGCACCCACATGATGTCGGCCTCCTCACCTTGCCCCCACCCGTTGCATCCGGGCCCTGGGGTCGAGGTACTCGCTAATGCTTACGGATACCAGATACAAAGCGACAAAAAGGGAGACCGCGACTACAATTGGGGTGAGCAGCCACCACCACAGGCCGAGGAGCATCGCCTCGTAACTGAGGGCCCACTTGAGCATGGCCCCT
>JAUXAH010000015.1 GCA_030614945.1 Phycisphaerae bacterium | reverse complement strand
ATAATCTCAGCAACGTTCCATAATACTCTTGCTGCCGCCTTGCTCGATATGACCAAGGCGGCAAGAGATAGTTCCAAGCTAAACATAGTTGCGCTAAGCGGCGGGGTGTTTTGTAATCGATATTTGACGAACCGTTTGATTAAACTCTTGAAGGATAACGATTTTCACGTATTATTTAATCGAGAGGTGCCGTCCAACGATGGCGGCATCGCTCTCGGCCAGGCAGCGATAGCTTCGTATCTCGTCTCTCGGGGCTCGTGACTCGACATTTATAGAATCACTTTGGTTAGATGAAGACTATATAAGAGCAGCAAAAGTCAAGTGTTACCCTTTATATTTTGCCCTACAGTTCCTTCGGTAAATAACTGCTTAATCTGTGGTCTTGTAAAAAAATATAGAAGAAATATATTAGAAATTAAGGTAAATATTCCTCGATAGTGTGGTGAATAAAAGCCTCTAAATAAATATACCACAACAGAGTTAATAGCGGACAAAGGAATAACAATTACTAATGAATAGACAATGAAGCTCCTTGCCCACGGTTTTCTAAATATAAGGAATGTTCCAGAGATAATATAGATGCAGGATATAACAAGCGACACCAGCAATAAGTATATGAATAAATTAACACTTGGGATATTAAGAAGTTCACCAACGTCTTTAGCATATAAGGCAAACGACTCCCAAAAGGGAATATTGATAGAATCATACATGAGCACCCAGGGGGCAAAAGTGCAAAATAAGTTGCTTATTCCAATCAACAATATTAAAACTACAGCAAACTTAACTGCAAGTAACGGATTTTTAATTTTGGTGTTCATTATTTCTGCTACATTTAGATTAACGTTCCTGACTTAGAGCACCTGTTCATCACATATTAAGATAGATTCTGTACGTTTTCCTGTCAAGCGTTTTTTAGAGAATCTTGGGATGCCCGGGGACGATTCTAACCAAAAGGTTGACCCAAAACGTATCAAACAATAGAATGAGAATAGAATCGGCAATATCTGGTCTTAGCAATAATAAATCGAACTGCGAATTACGAGTCACGAACGACGAGGAACGAATATGTGTTTGGCAATACCAGCAAGGATAGTAGAGTTAGAGAAAGACAATGCGGTTGTCGACGCGATGGGTAACCGCTGGCGAGCGAAGACTACACTGCTGCCGGAAGCTAAATTAGGGGATTTGGTACTGATACATGCCGGTTTCGCTATTTCGATTGTTGACGAAAAAGAAGCGAGAGAGACCTGGCAGCTCATCGCAGAAATCAACGACTTCAACCAAACACAGAACAGAGTTTCAGGATAATTATGGATTTTATGCTCGACAGAATTCATAAAGCACAGACTCTTTGCAATGCGGCCTGCGAAAAAATGGGGCGGCAAATCAATATAATGGAGGTTTGCGGCACTCACACGGTTGCTATTTTCCGCAACGGCATAAGGTCAACTCTGCCTAAAAGATTGAAACTTTTAACCGGGCCGGGCTGTCCGGTTTGCGTTACCGACCAGGGCTATATCGACATTGTTTTACAATTGGCCGACCGTGACGATTGTTTAATTGCCACTTATGGCGATATGGTCCGTGTCCCCGGCAAGGGCGGCTCACTCGAAACAAAACGCACAAAAGCCGATGTCAAGCTTGTCCTGAGCAGCGAAGATGCACTGCAATTAGCGAAGGACAACCCCAATAAAATAGTTGTGTTCGTTGCGGTAGGTTTTGAAACTACTGCACCCGCTACGGCTGTGGTGGTAAAAGAAGCAGCTGCCGGGTCAATCGACAATTTTTGTATTTTGAGCGGACACAAACTGGTCGTACCTGCGATGCGAGCGCTATTGAGCGGGAAAAATCATAATATAGATGCCTTTCTTTGTCCCGGCCATGTCAGCGTGATAATCGGCTACCGTGCCTTTGCAGAGATTGTCGAAGATTTTGGTCGGCCGTGCGTGGTGGCCGGCTTTGAACCGCTGCAAATAATCGAAGGGCTTGGCGAAATCTGTCAGCAGCTTTCAGCCGGCAAAGCCGAACTAAAATCGGTATATCCTGCGGTGGTAACCGAACAGGGTAATACCACCGCGCAAAAAATCATCGCCGAATGCTTCGAACCGGTGGACGGGTACTGGCGAGGACTGGGAAAGATAGAAAAAAGCACACTTAAACTAAAAGATAAATACAGTCAATTCGACGGCCTTAAACGATTCAACATAACCGAAACGCCGGGCGAGGACACGAGCGGCTGCCGATGTGGCGAAGTGTTGTGTGGACTAATAGAGCCGCCGGAATGCGGGCTGTTCGGAAAAAGCTGTACTCCACTGGAGCCGGTTGGCCCGTGTATGGTAAGCTCTGAAGGGGCCTGTGCAGCGTGGTTTAAGTATGGCGGGATCAGGACATCAGGAGACCAGGACATCAGGAGACCAGGGTTCAGGAGTAATGAAAACAAACAGACACGATAGAATCTTACTTGCACACGGCGGCGGGGGCCAACTGACGGATGAATTAATCCGGTACCTTATTCTACCAAAACTCAAGAATGACACTCTCGCTGA
This sequence comes from Phycisphaerae bacterium, assembly GCA_030614945.1. The sequence continues at coordinate 12,507 of JAUXAH010000015.1, read as the reverse complement.
GCTGGGCGATTCGGCAAAGCTAAATGTTGATTCGAAGTCGCTGTGTTTTACAACGGACAGCTACGTTGTCAAGCCACTGTTTTTTAACGGCGGAGATATCGGAAAACTTGCTGTTTGCGGAACGGTAAATGATCTGGCTGTTGCCGGTTCAAAACCTGTTGCGCTGGCATTGTCGCTGATAATCGAAGAAGGATTTGAATTCAAATTGCTCGACAAGATTTTATCCAGTATCAGCCAGGCAGCCCGCCAAAACAACGTCAATATTGTTACCGGTGATATCAAGACCGTCGAAGCTGGCGCAGCCGATAAGATTTTTATAAATACCGCAGGCATTGGTGTGAAATTAGCCGGTGTGGATTTGGGGTTCGAGAAGATTGCGGCCGGCGATAAAATCATTATCAACGGCACAATCGGCGACCACGGCTTGACCATTATCTCACAGCGAGAAGGTATCAAATTTCAATCGCAGTTGCAAAGCGACTGCGCAGGTGTAGCAGGTCTGACCTGCGAACTGCTGGAAAACACAAGCGGGGCAAACCCCGTTAGAAATAAGACGCCAGAGGCGTCTGTCTCGCGTTTGACAGGTATTTCTAACGGGGTAAAGTTTATGCGGGACCCAACCCGCGGTGGGTTAGCTGCAACACTTAACGAAATTTCAACAGGAAGCGGGCTGAGCATCGAAATTCGCGAAGCCGATGTCCCGGTCAGCCCGGTGGTGCAAGCGGCAGCTGATATGCTTGGTTTTGACGTGCTGACAATCGCAAATGAGGGTAAATTCATTGCGATTGTCTCGCCGGAATCAGTTGATGACTGCTTGAATATTTGCAAAAATCATCCGTTGGGCAAAGAGGCAAGTATAATCGGTGAGGTTATTGAAACTCGTGATACGCCTACGGTGGAATTGATAACCAAAATCGGCGGAAAGAGAATTGTGCAAATGCCATACGGGCGAGAGCTGCCGAGGATATGTTGATGCACGAAACGATGGTGGCAGAAAGTCTGCTGGCGACAATCTCGGCTGAAGCTGCAAAACAAAATACAAAACCTATCAATGCCAGGATTAGCTGCGGAATGCTTAACGCCATCAACGATGAAGTGCTTTGTTTTGCTTTCGAGGCTATTGCCAAAGGTACGCCGTGCGAAGATATGAAATTGGAAATAGAGCATAAGCCGATGCAGGGGCAGTGTAAGAATTGTAATCAAAGCTTTGACGTTGAATTTCGTTGTCCAAGATGTCCGAAGTGCGGCAGCGAGGATTTCAATTTATTGCCGGATGCGCCCCTGCTGCTGGAAGAAATAGAATTTCAAACGGAGCAATGATATGTACAAAGTTGATGTCGGCAAAAAGATTCTCAGTGCAAACGAAGAATACGCCCTCAAAAACAGTCAGCTTCTAACTGAGCGAAAGAAATTGTGCCTGAATATGATATCGTCGCCCGGCTCGGGCAAGACCACAATCCTGACAAGGACGATAAGCGAATTGAAGGACAAAATTAAAATCGGTGTGATTGAGGGCGATATTCAGACCGACATAGACGCTGAAAAAATCAGAGCAACCAAGGCACCGGTGGTTCAGATAAACACTAATGGTGCGTGCCATTTATCAGCAGCTCAGATAAGCGGCGCTTTAGAGAATTTGCCTGTTGACGACCTGGATTTGATTTTCATAGAGAACGTAGGCAATCTGGTTTGTCCATCGGCTTTTGAATTGGGGGAGGCCGGCAAAATAGTCGTGCTTTCTGTTGCGGAGGGTGATGACAAACCGGCCAAATATCCCGCCATTTTTGCAAAGTCAAAGGTACTGCTTATAAACAAAATCGACTTACTGGAAGCAGGAGTGCAGGTGGATTTCTGTCTTGAACGAGTGAAAGCCGATGCCCGCAAGCTAAATAAAGGCATTGAAATTTTTCCAATATCAGCCAAAACCGGCGCTGGGTTCGCCGACTGGTACGATTGGTTAACAAAGTCGGTCAAAAATCCGCGATTGTGACGAATCCTCCGTTGTACCTCGTATCTCGCTTTACGCTCTGGATTAAGGCTTAATCTTTGATTGGTAGAGGTTATGTTTGCAGATGTAGTTAGCAACGGGCGGGTGCAGCATATTGGTTACATCCCGGCCGGCAGCTAATCTGTCTCGTATTTCCGTGCTGCTCATAGCAATCAGGGGTGTTTGGATAACGTTTCGCTGAAGTTTTTTGACCCGCTCAGGGCCCCAGATAGCTTCAAATCCGGCAAAATCCGGGGGTTCGCAGCCGGCCCTGTACATCACGGATAGAATACACTCATCAATCAGCTCAACAATTCCGTACCAAAGCGGCAGTTCATCAATACTGTCAGCGCCAACCAGCCAATAAATTAGAGTTCCGCTGCCGCAGTCTGCCTGAAATTGCCTTACCGTGTCCAGAGTGTAGCTCGGCTCCGGCTTTTTCAATTCGTAATCGCTCACCTGGAAATTCTTATTGTCGGCGATTGCCAGAGCTATCATAGCAAATCGACCATCATCACTTGCCTTGGGAAAGAAACCCTTCAGTGGAGAACGCTTCGCGGGAATAAAAACGATTTTCTCTGCGCCAATATGTTTGGCTGCGTCGGCAGCGACGGTGGTATGACCAAGATGAATCGGGTCGAACGTACCACCAAACAATGCTATTTTTCTTTTCGCCATAAAAAATTTACAAGTAAACTGTGCGTTATTGAAAAAAATATCACAAAAGAAATAAAAAATTTTAGCCGGCAAAAAACTGTAACAAACAGCAAAAACTTTCAAAAGCAAGGCGGCTTTTACTTGTTCACAACGTTTCGCAACACCTTAAAAATATTTTAGTTGACAAAGATGAGGATTACTTCTTTCACAATCAAAAACCACGAAACCGGCCTATAAGTTAAAATAAACGGCTTTAACACGGGTAATCGTAAAAAACACTTTCTATACTCGAGTAAAAACTTCAATTACAATCGGAGCTTGAATAAAAACTTCGGTTACAATAAAACAAGTTGTATCGTTTCATTAAAGAGTATAATAAACGAAATGAGAAGTTGTGTAAAACATTGATGATGAAAAATTTTATGAAGTATTTTTAAATATTTAGACGATAATATAACAAAAGTCGTAAACTTTTTTTTATAATTTGCTTGACAGAATTTTTAGTAGTAAATTAGTATTGTGATGTTAACCTGAATCTAAAAATGATTTAATCAACTGAAAGGAGAAAATAATGGCAAGGAAAAAGGCAAAGAAGAAGAAAGTAGCCAAGAAAAAAGCTAAAAAGAAAAAAGCAAAGAAGAGGAAGAAAAGGTAGCGTAACAACTTAGCTAAAAGCCCGCTTGTTTTATGCGTTACGGATTTTGGCTGCTCGGCAGTTTGAGTGGGAACCCGTCGCAAACCAAAATCTCAATACCGCAGCAAGCTATGCGAAAATGGAAGGTTCTCTCGCCACGGCGGAACCTTCCATTTTTTTATTGACTATTGATTATAGATTATTGATTATTGATTGTGCAATATGGACTATTTCAACTACAAAAACGGTAAACTGTTTGCTGAAAACGCAGACGTTCAAAGAATCGCCGCCCAGGTCGGCACGCCGGTTTATATCTACAGCAAAGCCACCTTCAAGGAGCATCTGCAAAAAATTAGAGAGGCCTATAGCGCCCTTGATACTACGATTTGCTATTCCGTCAAGGCCTGCGGCAATATAAATATCCTCAAATTTATGGCTGAAGCAGGAAGCGCTTTCGACATTGTCAGCGGCGGGGAGTTGTATCGCGTTCTACAAACCGGGGCCAATCCATCAAAAATCGTTTACGCCGGCGTTGGCAAAACCGACACCGAAATCATCAAAGCATTAAATGCCGGCATCGGCTATTTCAACATCGAATCGGAAGCTGAGCTGGAAAACCTCATTCGGCTGGCAAAAGAGAACCGCTCCGCGGCAAACAAACAACCCAAAGCCGCCCTGCGTGTCAACCCCGACGTTGATATCAAAACACATAGGTATGACATTACGGGCAAGAAGGAAACCAAATTCGGCGTTGACATCGAGCGTGCGCAAAAGGTCTTCGCCGATTACGGCCGCAGCGATGCCGTCAAACTCTGTGCAATTCATATACATTTAGGCTCAGCCGGCCATACTGTTGAGCCTTATGTTGAGGCGATAGAAAAAATATTGGCTCTAATCGAACAACTGCGTCGCGACAGGTTCACAATTGAAGCAGTGAACATCGGCGGCGGATACGGGGCCGATTACATAACCGGCACAGCACCAACGGCTGCTGATTATGCCGCTGCCATTGTGCCACTGTTAAAGGACAAGAATCTAAAACTTATCCTCGAACCGGGGGCAAGTATCGCAGCCAACGCAGCGATTTTAGCAACGCAGGTCTTATATCTGAAAACCAGCGGGCGGAAAAAATTTGTTATAGTCGATGCAGGAATGAACGATTTGATTCGTCCGCCGTTGTATGATGCGTTTCATTTCATCTGGCCTGTCAATGTCTCTGAAAAATTTGTTCCCCGCCAGCGAGACAGGGATTTGCAACCGGACGGCACCGAAGTTGTTGATGTAGTCGGGCCGATCTGCGAAAGTGCAGACTTTTTTGCAAAGGACCGCACCCTGCCGCCGGTAAAACGCGGCGATTTGCTCTCTATATTCACCGCCGGGGCATACGCCTTTAGTATGAGCAGCAACTACAACGCCCGTGGCCGGGCCCCTGAAGTCCTCGTCGACGGCAGCGAATTCAAGGTAATAAGAAAACGCGAATCCTACGAAGACTTAATCGCTCTGGAAAAGTGACAGAAAGAAGTGTGCCACGAGATACGCTTCACGAGACATGAAATACGAGGTCAGAAGTTTCGTTCGACGAAGCCGGTATCGATTTTATTTTTGACAAAAAGATTATGTGAGAGGATATCCAGACAGGCCGGTATCGTGGTTTTGATTGGCTCGATAACAAATTCCCGCAAAGCCCTTTTCATCGTGGCAATCGCCTCAGTTCGCGTTCTTTGATGAACGATAAGTTTGCTAATCATCGAATCATAACTTGTCGAGACTGTCCAACCCTCTGAAATGTGCGTATCAACTCTGACGCCGGGACCGCCGGGCGGAATATATCTGGTAATCGTGCCCGGACAAGACGCGAAATTATTTGCGGGGTCCTCGGCGTTGATTCGGCACTCAATTGCCACGCCGGTATGCTTGATATTCTTCTGGCGCAATTTAAGAGGTTGACCAGCGGCAATCTTTAGCTGCCACTTAATCAAATCATGGCCTGTAACCATTTCCGTAACCGGGTGCTCGACCTGGATTCGCGTATTCACCTCAATGAAGTAAAACTTTTTATCCTTGTCCAGAAGGAACTCAATCGTTGCGGCATTGACATATTTGGCCTCTTTTATAATCCTCAAGGCAGCCTCGGCAAGCTGCTCTCTATCACGCTCGTCCAACACCGGACAGGGTGATTCCTCAATCATTTTTTGATGCCTTCGCTGAATGGTGCAGTCTCTTTCGTAAAAGTGCAATGCGTTGCCGGCGTTATCGGCCATTACCTGCACCTCCACGTGGCGGGGTTCAACTATAAATTTTTCCAGATAGACGCTGCCGTTTCCGAAAGCAGCTTCTGCTTCGGCCTGTGCTGCGCCGAAGGCCGAACGAAAGCTGATGTCGTTATGCGCAACTCTCATACCCCGTCCGCCACCACCGGCGGCAGCCTTTATCATCACGGGGTAGCCCATCTTACTTGCCAGTTTCAAGGCTTCAGACTCCTGTTCAATAGCACCGTCAGAGCCCGGGACAACTGCGACCCGTGCTTGGTGTGCCAGTTTGCGGGCCTGGACTTTGTCACCGAGCAGCCGCATTGCCTCAACAGGCGGGCCGATAAATGTTATCCCGCAGTCCCGGCATATCTGGGCAAAGTTTATATTCTCAGCCAGGAAGCCATAACCCGGATGAATTGCCTCGACATCTGCAATCTCGGCGGCACTTATGATACGCGGGATATTTAGATAACTCTCGGCAGGATTGGCCGGGCCTATACAAATGGCTTCATCGGCAAGCTGCAGGTATGGAGCGTCCTTATCGGCCTCGGAATAAACCGCCACTACCTCAACGCCAAGCTCGTGACAGGCACGGATGATACGCAGTGCTATTTCACCACGGTTCGCTATCAGGATTCTTGAAAACATATTCTTGTATCTCGTATTGCGGACATCGTATCACGCACGACGCATCACGCACGACGCATCACGCACGACGCACCACGCACGACGCACCACGAATTAGTCTGGTTTGACCCTGTAAAGCACCTGACCATATTCAACGGCCTGGCCGTTGGTCACCAGTATCTCGGCTATTGTTCCGCTGGCCTCGGCTTTTATTTCGTTCATCACCTTCATTGCCTCGATTATACAAACGACCGTCTGTGGCCTAACTGCCGAGCCGAGTTCAACATAAGGCTCGGAATCGGGGCTCGGCGTGACATAGAAAGTCCCTACGATAGGTGATTTTATCTCTACCAAATCCTCGTCTGGTTGCGGAGCGGAAGGCTGGCTCAAAGCCGCCGGGCTTTGCGCTGCATTGGGGCCGACAGGTGCGGCGCCGGATTCCGGGCCAATCGTTGGCAAAGCGGTTACGGCTGGCTGTTGAGGTTGGGAGCGCTTCAAAAAAATTTTGTCATCGCCATGCTTTATTTCAACCTCGACCAGCTCGTTTTGTTTCATTATCTCAATGAGTTTTTTTATTTTCTGCAAATCGCTATCTTTGTTCTCCACCATTGCCACATCCTTTCTTAATAAAGGGGGCCTAATCCCGCGGAGTCCCCTGCAATAAACCGCGAAATGGGAACCCAAGCCGTCGGTTAAGTCAACAAGTATAACTTACAAGAGGTGTTTTTGCAAACAATTTCCCGGCCCCATTTTGCGAAGGCCCCAAACGCAATAAAGCGCGTATGGGCCCCCCTGCAATAACTCGCGAAATGGGAACCCGAAAGTGCGATTTGACGCTTAGGGCCGACTAAAGTATCTCAAGGCCAACTGCTGTAATATCATCAACTTCAGATGGGTCGATTTTCTTATTTTGCGCCAGCGTGTTGAATTTGTCGAACATCTCGACAATAGATAAATCTTTGATTTCGCAAAATTCTTCGCTGAATTGAAAGCCGGTTTGGTCGTCGAAACTGCCGATAAAGGGCTCTGCTCCGTCGGAATACAGCAGGACTTTATCCCCGGATTGAAGCTGCACAGTCTGCTGGATGTATTCGGCTTGTCCAAAAATTCCGAGCAGCGAGCCTTGTATTTCCAGTTGTTCCGGCTCTTCCTGGGGCCTGATAAGAATTGGATAGGGATGTCCTGCACGGGAATAGGTTAGCTGTAGCGTCTTTATATTTAACAGACAATAGCAACAGGTAGCAAACTGATAGCCGGATAGCTTCTGTGCAGCCATCCGCACATTGAGATTTTTCATAGCTTCCGCCGGTGAGAATATATGGTAATTGTTCTCAATAGTCTCTCGCATAACCAGAGCCTGTTTTACAAAAATTGTTAAAAGTGCCGCAGGAATCCCGTGACCGACCACATCAGCTACATAAAAGCCGATGTGCTGCTCGTCGATGCGCACGATATTGTAAATGTCGCCTGAGACCCACTCGGCCGGCAAAAAGACTGTGGCCCATCGTACTTCTTCACTGCTGGGCAGTTGAGTGGGCAGAAAATCCTGCTGCACAAGACCGGCCAGACGAAGCTGCTCTGCGAGGTTGTCCACCAAGGCTCCGGTCATACTAAGTTGCTCGGCCAGCTTATTCTTGTAAATTGTTTGCACCTGCTTTGGCGGGATTGCAGGCTTTACCGCCAGGCCGGAACTTTTTTTACGGTATGCAAGATTGACGCTGATTCTAACCCACAGCTCATCTATTGAAACTGACTCCATCGTGCTGGCCATAGAGAAGCTGGTCTTTGCCGGTGTTAAAGAAAAACTTTTCACGGGCATTGCCACCCGGCTGGTCAGCAAAATCACACCAATATTTTCCATCTCGAGCGATTCAATTATTCGGGCCAGTTTCTGCTGCTGCGTCTTGTCCAGATCATTTGCATCGATAATGACGGTTCCAACCAGGTCGAGACGCTCGCGTATCTGAGGAAACTTGTTTATTGGCTGCTCTTTGAAAGTAAGCTTCTTCTGCTTCAAAAGCCGCTTTATTTCAATTGGCATCTGTCCCTGGTTTGTCAGGTATAGAACATCTGTGAAGTTTTGCGGCAGTTCAATAGCGCTTAGTAGTTCTGTTTTTTCCATTTCATTTACCTTTTTTAGCTGCGTTATGGGACTTTGAAAGCACCGTTTTGCGACACATTGCAAAATGCGAACCCTGAACAAATATCCATTTCTACAAATATCGGTACAAACTAATTTCGGCTTGTTAGGGATGGCACTTTGCTTTTTTTTGTTTTTTTCTGCTGGTGCAAGATTGGTAATCTTCACACTGTCTGTAAAAATACGCTGGCACAGATTACAAACTTGTTCCAATAAAAAGGACCCCCTCGATGCTTACTCGGCTCAAAGCTGCTCTTAGCCCCGCAGCAATTACCAGAGGCGGTTTTATGCTACGGGGTTAGCCGGCGAAGATTGCCGAACCGATGCGAAGGATGGTTGCACTCTCTTCAATAGCCACTTCGTAGTCCGAACTCATACCCATACTTAGCTCAGTAAACTCCGGGCCGACAATTTTTTCGCCGCGCATCTCAACAAATAACTCTCTTGCCCGAACAAAACAAGCACGAATGACATCTTTATTATGTGTCAACGGCGCCATTGTCATCAGCCCAATCAGTTTCAAATTCGGCAACGTCTCTATCTGCTCAGCCAGATGCGTTGCTGCGCCTACCGGAACACCGTATTTTTGCGGTTCGTTTGAGGTGTTGACCTGCAAAAGTACTCTAGGGCATAAGTTTAGCTTTGCCGCTGAAGCGTTTATCTCCTCCGCCAGCCGAAGTGTGTCAAGCGAATGTATCAGAGAAGCAATGGGCAAGACCTGGCGGACCTTATTGCGCTGTAGATGGCCTACCATATGCCAGTTGACTTTTCCCGGCAGAGTTGAATCGCCGTCCCCTCCCTGCAAAAACTCATCTATCTGGGCGGAAACTTTTTTCAACTGCTGAACCCGGTTTTCACCGAGCTCGACCAGGCCCAGATAAATAACCTCCTTTATGGCCTCAATGGCAGCGGATTTGGTTACAACGACAAGCTTTATCTCGCCGGGGTCTCTGCCGATACGGGCACAAGCGGAGTTAATGGTGCCTCTTACGCGTTCTATTCTTTCAGAAATTTTTGCCATAAGAGAATGGTCAAGAATTCAAGATTAACAAATTCGAACCGCCCAAAATAAGAAGCGTCTTAAAATAGCCGGTTTTGGCCTGATACTCAACATAGTTTTTGGCTTTGTCATCAAAAAACTCCAAAAATGACAACTTTTAGACTTATCAGCCATAATCTACGCTAATACACACAAAGATTCAAGCCATTTTACTTTATGAACCACGCTTATAGATAACGTGATGAGCACAAAAAAAAACAAAAAAAAAGCAATTTTTAACTTGCATTTTATCGTCGCAGCTTGTATATTAGGGTTGTAAAGACAATATAGGTGGGGTAGACAAGGTCCCCGAAGGAATTTTTACTTTTTTTATTTGACAGGCTTATTTAAAGGCGTTAAGCTTTTAGGTTGCTCTTAAAATAATGAAACAGTGCTGCTTCTGGCAGCTTACGAACCTCGGCGAGGCAGCGTGGCACACCGGTTTCCCCCCCAGCCGGTTCCCACCACCTCGCCCTTTTTATGCGCACAGTCTCAAAACCGGCTTTTATCGGCCGAGTTTCTATCTGCTCAGGACTCCTCATTTATTCAGTTCCTTTGGCGCACTAAAATAATTTCCAAAAGCGATGAACAAAAGAACAGAAATAAAACCGGGTATACTGCCATAAATAAAAGTTATTTCTGGAGCAATATTCTGCCACAAGAATCCGGCTATGAGACTTGCCGGTAAGGCCATCAAGCCTATTGTGGTGTGAAATGTTCCCAAAGCTGTTGCTTTTAACTGTTGGGAGGATAAATCAGACACAAAGGCACGCTGGTTTCCGTCAACCGCCGCATAGGTTATACCGTAAAGGGCAAATAAGACTATAAAAGCCGGCAGTGAAGTGAGAAAGGCAAAACCAAGCGAGGTCAATGAAAACAGCAAATAACCAAGAATAATAACTTTTTCTCTTCCGATTTTGTCTGAGAGAGAGCCAAGGGGAATAGCAAAGGCGGCATAGAAAATGTTAAAAAGAACATATAAGAGGATTGGCACTGCGATGGATAATTTGGCCGTAAAGAACTGTTGCGCCCTAATAATAAAAAACATATAGCTAAAATTCCCCAATGCAAATATGCCGGAAATCAGGATAAATAACTTAAGGGATTTAGGAAGATTTTTCAGGCCTATTTTTAACGATATGTCTTGTGGTTTCCTTTTGCCTTCTTTTACAAAATGCAGCGGAATTAAAGAAGCAAATGCAATGACTCCGGCAATGAGTATAATCAACTTGAAACTAAAGCCGAAAAACCAGAATAAAAGAAAAACAGCAATCGAGCCCAGAATCGCCCCGGAAGTGTCGAGGGCCCTGTGAATTCCAAATCCTTTACCCCGCTCTTTTGCCATAGAATCTGCAATAATTGCATCCCTTGCGGCAGTCCTGACGCCTTTGCCCACTCTTTCCAGACCAGCAAAAATCAAAATATGTTGCCATGTTTTAGAGAAAGCCAGGAACAACTTAAAAAGCGAGGAAGTCAGGTATCCGGAAGAAACGAATATTTTCCTTTTGCCTGTTCTGTCAGACCAATAGCCACAGAAGACCTTTAGAATACTTGATATGCTGTCTCTAAATCCCCCGATTAATCCGACGGCCAGGCCGGCGCCGCCCAACGCTGTAACAAACATCGGCAAAATCGGCATTATCATTTCACTGCTTAAATCATTCAAAAAGCTGACAATGCCCAATAGAAATACATTAGCGCTAATTCCTTTCAGATATTTATTTCTCATAGGAACATTCTGTAGGGGCAACCCCTTGTGGTTGCCCTAAAGGGTAGGCACAGGGGCCTACCCCCTACGTTTTTCATTCTCCGCGGATTTGGACTATCGCCCTTCTGCTGCGTGGGCCGTCAAATTCACAGAAAAAAATACCCTGCCAGGTGCCGAGGGAAAGTGTCTTGTCCTTTATCAGGATTTGCCTGCTGCAGCCAATCAGGGAGCTTTTGCAATGTGCATCGGAATTGCCCTCGGAATGCCGATAGCCAGGACGATGATGGGGTACCAATTCGGCCAGAGTCAAAAGTATATCGTGCGGAACGGACGGGTCAGCGTTTTCGTTTATGGTAATTGCTGCTGTTGTATGAGGACAATAGACTATCACATCGCCGTTGGTAATACCTGATTGCGCGACAAGTGAGCAGACCTCGCTTGTAATATCAATCATCTCGTTACGTTGCTTACTGCTTATGCGAAAATCTCTTTCGACGATTTTCATTATTCTTACCTCTTACCCCGTTAGAAACTTCATTTATTTACCCCTGTAGAAACTTTCTTTATTGAGTTTCTAACGGGGCTTACATTTGCTCGACAACTTCGATACCTAAAAGTTCACTCAAGCCGTGTTTGATAGTCTTTGCGGTTAAATCACAAAGCAATAGTCTCGTCGGTCTTTTATCCGGCCCGGCGTCCAGAACCGGACAATTTGTATAAAAGCCGCTGAATTTCTGTGCCAGCTCGTACAGATAAGCGGTCAAGTAATTCGGCCTGTAATCAGCAGCGGCAGCTTGTATTGCCTCGCCATAACGGCTTAAGGTTTTTGCAAGGTCCAGCTCAGCCGGCTCGGTCAAATTTAACGTCTTCAAACCGGCAAGCTCACGCTCAATATCCACATCCCTTGTCTGCGCCTTTCGCTCAATCGATTTTATCCGGGCGTATGCGTATTGCATATATGGAGCGGTATTGCCATCCATCGCCAACATCTTGTCAAAGCTGAAGATATAGTCGCTTGTTCGATTATTGGAGAAGTCTGCGTATTTGACGGCACCAATTCCGACGGCCTTGGCGATTTTCTCTTTCTTATCCGGCGAAAGCTCCGGATTCTTCTCTTCGACGACTGCCTTTGCGCGTTCTACCGCCTCATCGAGCAGTTCTTTGAGTTTTACATTTTCGCCCGAACGCGTTTTCAGTGGGGCCCCATCTTCACCCAAAACGCTGCCGAACATTACATGCGAAAGCTCAATATCATCGCTGACCCACTTCGCCATCCTCGCACTCGCAAACAGCATCTCAAAATGCAGCTTTTGCCGCGCATCAGTAACATAAATTATGGCGTCTGCCTTTAGTTCATTTATCCGATAGCGAATGGCCGCCAAATCCGTCGTCGCATAGAGATACGCCCCATCGCTCTTTTGAATAATAAACGGTAATGGCTCCCCTTCTTTATTCTTAAACCC
>JAUXAH010000351.1 GCA_030614945.1 Phycisphaerae bacterium | reverse complement strand
AGCTCATTGATCTGCCAGACGGTGTTAGGTGGTAAATAGATCTTGCGGGGAGACCTGCCTGTTATCAGGTCATAGAGGTGATGTTGCTTAAAACCAGGGGGACACTTAACTGGACGTGTCATGATAATCACTCCTGTATAGTTGGACGTTGTGCTTCTCTTTAATCTCCTTCCAGAGCCATCAAAATGGATACTGCACAAAGAGTCAGTAGTAAAATCGGACTCTTACAGGACTGCAGGGGGGACGATCAGACCCTATCCTGAAGACGATCATCCGAACCCCTGCAGAACGTCCATTTCGACGGTCTATCAGTCGACACCTGTAATATGGGGGAGTCCTGGACTCCTGTCAAGTGATTCCGATCAAAAATACTTGAAAAATCAAAACATGTATTGAACCTTCCTTAAACCTTGATTGAATGGGTGTTTATACAAGATCATTAAAATCATAAAAACCAATTTAAAACTGAGTATGCAGTTTTTATGATTTTAATGAACCGGCATCCGATGAGCATTGTGCGGGCATTCACTGGGCGTTCACTGGGCGTTGACCAGGTGGAGTTAACAAGTAGCAAGTAACAAGTAACAAGTAACAAGTAGCAAGACGAAACCGGTTGAGGCTTTTAGGTCTCTGCGTCCTCTGCGTTGAACCGGATCCGAAAAAATGCGGCGTGCGCTCCTATTACCAAATTCCGAAGCCGGCCCGCGCACGTCCGCAAACGGAACGATGGAAACGTTTTTTCTTTTAGTTTCCCATCGTGCAGTGTTTTTTTCGGCTCCGGTTCCTCTGCGCTCTCTGGGAGTGTCATGGGAGGACGTCCTGCGGCGTGATGATGATAGCACTCCGTTACGTAATTTACCACGACTCACTCTCTTGTAGAATGACATGTTGTGGGCTCGCTATCACCAAGACACACACGCCGGGCTGGTCTTAACTCTCTCAATAGATGTCACCACATTACTCTCTCGCGGCGGCGGTCATTACGTCCCATTCAGGACATCCTTCCGCGCAAAGTCCTGCCGTTTCCGGACGTCCTTCCCTTTCAAGTCCTGCCGTTTCAGGACGTCCTTCCCCTTCAAGTCCTGCCGTTTCAGGACGTACTTCCCCTTCAAGTCCTGTCGTTTCAGGACGTCCTTCCATTTCAAGTCATGAACATACCGTCATTGCATAACCTTCAAATAATCCGTATATTGGGGGGTAGTAATCAGTGTATCATGGTCACAAAGTCTTCTCACAATCGATTTATAGTCCATATTTTATCGGAATTTTAGTAAAATCGTCTCGAAACTTCGGTGTGACATCGACGGGAGTGTGTCTGCAACGTCCTGTCGTCGTCCTATCGACGTATACACCTCGTATATCATCTAGGAGAAAGAAATGGCGATAGTGATCGCTCCAGCTATGTCACAGCAGGCTTCAGGAAACATCGGCTCTGTCAATTTCACCAGGTGGAGGGGTATAAATGTGGCAAGGACGACATACGTTCCTTCCTACACGCCTTCCGGGAAGCAGCTGACGCAACGGGGATTGGTGACTTCAGTATCGGCTTTGTGGGGTCAGGGATTGACACCGGCTAACCGGCAGACTTGGGAAGAGCGTGCTGCAGAGCTAGTTTTTAAGAACAGATTGGGCGGAGAATACCAACCGTCCGGGTATCAATTGTTCATGAAGCTGAACGTGCAGGCGCAGTTTTTCAGTATGCCGGTCAATTATAAATGTCCGATCGGACCGGCACCGGTGTATGTGTGGAGGGTTCAAGCTAAGGCAGATCCTTTCCTTAATGCCAATGAAGTGACGATGGAGAAAGGTGTGACCGTTCCGGTCGATGCAGATGGCTTTCAGATATTTAGGGCAGGACCATACGACTCCGGAGGACGTCGACCGATCAAACCGGAGTATCGACACTTGACTTTAGTTTGGGGAACATACTACTACCACGACTATGCAGTGACAGATACGAAGTGGTATTGGTATAAGTGCCGATGGTTCTTCGGGGAGGGATTTGTAGGAAGTTGGTGGGAAGTTCAAGTCCAAACGGACTTCATGTAGATAAACAAATTGGAGGTAAATCATGGCACGAGTATTGAATCCATTGATGTCTGAAAAGGCAAAAGGATCAGTAGGTGGGGTAACATTTGCTTCATGGAAAGGTCTGGGAGTAGTAAGGCGGCAACCAATCCCAGCAAGGCGAATGAGAACCACACAACCAAAGAACCGTTCAATAATTGGCTTTTTGTCAAGGGAATATGGGACTTTGACGAACGGACAGCGGGACTTGTGGGAGAACTATGCTTTGAACCATCCGCGAGATGATGGGTTCGGCGGGACTTTCATAATGTCCGGACAAAACGCGTATGTATCGTTGAACCATACTGCAGTGAGGCTGTGGTTGGTTGGCGCTTTGATGACAGAACCGCCAACAGATCCACCACCGGCGAGCATTTATGCAATAAGTGTAGTAACCGGAGCTACAGATCCCGGGGATATAGATTTGGTATGGGCTCATGCAGGATCGCCGGTTGTAGAAGACAAGAATGAAATCCGGATTGCCGGTCCTTTTCAATCACCGGCAAGACAGGAGGTTCATTCACGTTTCAGAACGATATCATCGACAACCGGTGAAGTCTCTATGCTTACACTGTCAGGACTAGTTGAGGATACCTGGTATTGGATCAATATGCGCTA
>JAUXAH010000486.1 GCA_030614945.1 Phycisphaerae bacterium | reverse complement strand
GGCCGACTCCCTGAAGCTGATTGCGAAATCGCTGAGCGTTTTTCTCAGGGGTCCGGATGCGGACGTAAGAATTTTGCGGATTAGTTCGATGATCCATCTGTTCATGTCACTACCTCTTTCTGTTTTGTGTTAAACGTGTTTCGAGTGGCTCACGTCGAACCAGTTTGAGCCGTTACATGCAAGTGTCCATCCCCCGTATTCTCCGGTTAAGGTTTCGTCGGCGCCGGCGTGAAGAAAAATATCCTGGTTGCCGGTCCCCTCGTTATGCTCGAGGGTAGCATCGTTGACGGCTGCACAGAGCCGGACGACGTGGAGATGCTGGCCGTTGACTCCTCCGATGAATCCGCCGATAGTGACATCATTGGCTGAGCAGTCGATGAACAGGATTCCGATATCGGCTACGTCCACGTTGTCGGTTGGTCCCACGGCGGAGTGAGTTTTGGTACCAGAGAACGGGGACCCCATTGCTCGATATCCAAGAATCGGTCCCCATGGTTCCCACTGTTTGTCCCACGTGGTTCTAAGCAAAGCACTTGGACCGTCATATTCGAGTGTCACTCGGTTTGGAAGCGCAAATATGAATGAGATAATAAGACGGATTGTGAATTCATCCTGCCAAGCTGAATCGGCGACGAGTTTTGCGACTCCGTTAATCTCAGGTTTCCAAAGACCGTGTAATGGTCTGGCGGTCTGGTCCATCGGGTATTTGAAAGTCACCCACAAGAAAACGATATTACCTGTCCATTCCCACTGAACGATAGCCGTTGCAGCGTAGGGCCACGGACGCCATACGGTCATGTCACTACCTCGATTATGCTTTTAAGATTCGGTAACTGCTGCGACTCCGGTGACTCCCAGTATTGGCTGATAGTCTCCCTCGATGTTGGGGTCTACTCGTTCCCACCATCCGACAACGGATCCACCGAGCTGGTCTGATATCTTCCAGCTGGCCGGCGGGTCCCACCAAATAAACCAGCCGTTGCCGGCGAGCTGGTAGGACGGCTTGTTGTTGTAGGGACCTATCGGTAGGAATGTCCCTGTTACATCGGGGTTCAGTGTCCCCGTAACTTCATATGTCTGGTCAGTTACCAGCCTCGGCCCTGATTTCCCGCGGGTCCTCAGGGCCTATACGTCGGCAATGATGTCGCGTGGGTCTATCTGCCAGGGCTCACTGAGCCGTCCGGAGCTTGTCATTATCCTGGCTCGGAACCAGACCTTTTGTCCCACGGCGAATGCGTAGGCAGCTGCAAGCGTTGCAGTACCGGCAGCACCTTCAGTCGGGTCGATGTAGTCCATGTACCTGAAGGGTCCGTGGTAAGTCTGGCGACTGATGAGCTGTGGTTGTCCCTGATAGATTGCAAGCTGAGTTTTGCCGTCCGTGTCCGGATACCATCCTGCAGTATCGCAGGTGAAAGTAAACGTCTGGCCCGCGATGTCCTCCTCGCTGCACGCAAGCTGGTTGTCTTTTTCCGGTAGTGACAGGATGGTTGGTGCATCGTCCAAAAGTCCACGGTTGTAACGGATGGCAGCTGCATTGCTCCGGATGAAGTGGTTGAAGCCTGACAGGTGAATGGTTTCGCCGAGCTTGTTCAACGCTGCGACTGCAGCTGCGTAGACACCCCAGAGACCTCGCTGGGTATTGGTGAGGTCAGCGTGCCACCTCTCAGCGAGGTAACTCACGGCTGTTCTTGCTGCTTCCTGTCGTGGTGACTTTGGGTTGACGGGCTTGGTCCTGTTTCGGATGTAGGCCCCTGACTTGTTTCTGGCGAAAACCATTCCGCCAGCTGAACCGGATATCTGTGCGATTCCGATTCCATACCTTACGAGTCCCATGTCACTAACTCCTAAA
>JAUXAH010000032.1 GCA_030614945.1 Phycisphaerae bacterium | reverse complement strand
GCTGAGTTAGTTGACGCAGTCAGGGCCAACAAGGGAAGCTATTACGTCAATGTAGCTAAAGCCGACGGCATCGAAGCGTTAAAGATTGACAATGTCGAACTATTCGACCCCAACGTCGCAGGAGACAATCAAATTCTTCTTGAGGTTTTAGCCGAGTCCACGGAAATAGCCACCTGCCTGCCCTCGCCCAGAACGCCAAAAGACGTCTCACGACTTTCATAGCGGAGAGGTGAAAACGAAAGGCGGAAGTGGATTCCTGCTTGCGCAGGAATGACAAATGAAGATTGACATAAGAGTTTATTCAGCCTACGATGCCAGCGAACAGGTTTGGAAAGGGTTTATTTTAGAAAGGGTTTATTATGGATTTTGAGCAGAACAATAATTTATCAGAACCAACACAACCGCAGCCGTCAGAGCCAATACCTGACGTAGGTCAAAGCGGGCCGGTGGTAAAAACGGCAAGGAAAAGAACCGGCTGGAGAATTTTCTGGGGCATTATTTTAGCGCTGTCGGTTATGGCAAATATCGCACTATTTCTGATACTAATGGGCGTAATTGCGGTCTTTGCGACGGGGCCGAGAGGCATCTTTACCGAAGAAGTTATACGAAAGGGGCCGCGAAAAAATAAAATTGTGGTAATCAACGTGGAAGGCATAATACACGGCGAACAGGCTAAAGATGTGTACAGGCAGCTAAAGGCGGCCCGGCAGGATAAGCGGGTAAAGGGATTGATTGTTCGAGTAAATTCGCCCGGCGGAACGATTTCAGGCAGTGACCAAATCTACAAGGAAATCCTGAAGTACCGGGAAAAAGAAAATAAGCCGGTTGTTGCATTTATGCAGGGCGTCGCTGCTTCGGGCGGCTATTACACGTCGGTTGCATGCGATAAAATCGTAGCTGAGCGAACTACAATTACCGGTTCGATCGGCGTAATAAGCGGGTATTTTGTTATTCGGGAATTGCTGGAAGAGAAGCTTGGCATTTTGCCGGTTATTGTTAAGTCGGGCAAGAAAAAAGATTGGCCCAGCTCATTTGAGGCACCTACGGAAGAACAACGAAAATATCTACAAGATAAGCTAATCAGCCCTGCGTATGAAAGGTTCGTGGAGGTTGTTGCCGAAGGAAGGAAGAGTTCGCTGACGGAAGCAGAGGTCAGGCGGCTGGCTGACGGTGGTATTTTTGGTGCGCAGGAGGCAAAGAAAGAAAAGCTAATAGATGAGATTGGCTATCTGGATGAGGCAATAGAGCTGGTTAAGGAATTGGCGGAGATTGACAAGGCCCAGGTTGTGGAATATCGCAAGCCGTTCTCTCTGGCCAGCTTTTTAAGCTACCGCAAGCCAAACTTCCTGAAAATCGACAGAACCACGCTGTACGAACTTAGTACGCCGCCGGTACTGTATCTTTGGAGTGTATATTAACAGCCGGCACCGGCAGAAGAAAATGGGCGATGTTAGAAGTGGGGCTGGTGATGATTTCGCTTGACAAAAAGCAGCCTTCAAGCGATATTCCCCCTTTACAGTCTAAGGAATCATTGTAATGATACGCCTTATTGAAGACAATTACGAATCGCTCAAGCACCTTTGCGAGCAGTATCATGTCCAGCGGTTTGAGATATTCGGCTCAGCTCTGACCGGCGAGGGATTCGACCCTGAAAATAGTGACTTGGATTTCCTGGTGGAATTTCTGCCTCTCAAACCGGGTGAGCATGCCGATGCTTATTTTGGTCTGCTCGAGGCATTACAGGATTTGTTCAACAGGCACGTTGATCTGGTTGAAACCAAGGCTATACGTAATCCTTACTTCCTCGAATCGATCAATAAGAACAGGAGGCAGATATATGCTGCCTGAGATATACAAATTTCTGTACGACGTTAAATTAGCCTGTCAGGCGCTACTGGAATTTACATCTGATAAATCGCTCAGTGATTACGAGGCTGATCTTTTGCTGCGCAGTGGCATTGAACGACAGCTCGGAATTATCGGCGAAGCCCTGAATCAGGCATCGAAAATCGACCCAACTCTTGGCAAAGAGATTACCGGTATTCGTCAAATCATCAATCTTCGCAATGTCATCATACACGGCTATGCCGACATTGAGAATGAAACCATCTGGGGTATCTTGCAGAAAGATTTGCCTGTCCTTCACGAACAAGTCCGCAAGTTACTCGACGAAAAAAACAGTCAGTAACCAACAAAGGGAGCGCCGTTTCACCTTTACACTTTTAGTCTTGCGAACTTTCGTTTGCCGACCTGGATGACCATGCCGTCTTTCGGTGTAACTTCCGTGTTAGGGTCATTGATTCTACGGCCATCAATACTCACAGCCGATTGTTTTATCATTCGTTTTGCTTCGCCGCCGGTTTCGACAAGCTTGCAGGATAATAATAGTTGTTTGACTGAAATAGCTGAGTCCGCGATGACAACCTCCGGTATGTCGTCGGGGAGTTGGCCCTGTGCGAATACTTTGTCGAATTCAGCGGCGGCGGCCTCGGCAGCGGCTTCGTTGTAAAACTGAGACACAATTGTTTTGCCGAGCAGAACTTTTGCCTGCTTCGGATGCGTCTTATCAGGGTTGACGAGTTCGGCTACTTCTTCGTCTGACTTGTCGGTTAAAAGTGTAAAGTAATTTTCCATCATATCATCGGAGATACTCATAACCTTGCCGAACATATCACCCGGCTCGTCGGTTACGCCGATGTAATTGCCTTTGGATTTGCTCATTTTCTCCTTGCCATCAAGGCCAACGAGGATGGGCGTAGTGATTACTATCTGCGGCGGCTGAGCGTATGCCCGCTGAATGTCTCTGCCGACGAGATTGTTAAAAGTCTGGTCTGTGCCGCCCAATTCGACGTCACTTTTTACCATCACTGAATCATAGCCCTGCATCAGTGGATATAGAAATTCATGAATTCCGATTGCATCTCCGTCTTTATAGCGCAGTTCAAAAGTGTCCCTCTCGAGCATGCGGGCCACAGTCATATTGCTTGTCAACTTTATCAAATCAGCTAACTTCAGTTCTGAGAGCCACTCGCTGTTATATCTGATTTCAAGTTTGTTTTCTGAGGTGTCGAGGATTTTTCCTGCCTGCTGAAAGTAAGTCTTTGCGTTTTTTTCGATTTGCTGCGGCGAGAGCATCGGGCGGGTCGTATCCTGGCCTGAAGGGTCGCCGATTCGCGCCGTATAATCGCCTATGATAAGGACTGCCTTGTGGCCGAGGTCCTGGAATTGGCGCATCTTTCGCAATACGACGGTGTGGCCGAGATGTATGTCGGCGCTGGTCGGGTCCAGGCCGAGCTTGATTCGCAACTGTCTGGAAGCCTTATCTGCCTCGGTGAGCTTTTCAGCTAATTCAGCCTCGGTGAATATCTCGACCGTGCCTCGCTTTAGTAACTGAACTTGTTCTACAATTGTCTTTGCCATATATGTTTCTCTGCAAACTAAGATACGTTGAAGCTGTAATTATAAGGAGCCGGCGGAAAATGGCAAGCACCGGTTTGGCAGCGCGCAGCTACTGTTGGCTCTGTGCGTGTTCGCCTGCGACGCCGCCGGATACGATAAATGTCATCGCCTCGGAGCTTTCAATATCCAACGGCTTAACGGCCTCTTTGGGAAAGAGCAGGACATTGCCTGCGAAGTTGTACGACTGCGGAAGATAAACGGCGACATGGTCCTTTAGCCCGAGATTCTCGAGGTTTTCTCTCGTCATAAAGCCGACCACCTTTGCATCGCAGCCCGGTCCGAGCGTTACCAGTACGGGCTTGTCGAATTTTTTCTTTTCGCCGGCAAAGGCCTCCACGAGGTCCCTAATGGCACCGTACAGCATCTTGACTAAGGGAACTTTATTTAAGATCTTATCCAGGAGGCCAAAGAGCTTTTTGCCCACGAAATTCGATGCGAACAATCCGATGAGAAATATTCCACCAATCGTAACCATAAACCCCATACCAGGAAAAGTTATTGGAAACAGTTTGCTAAAGAGTTTGTCCAGACTGGTAAAAACGTAAACGAGTATAAAAATCGTAAGCCCAACGGGAACGAAAACCAGAAGACCTCTCAGGAAATATTTCAAAATACTTTTCATTTCAAGACTCCAAAAAAACTCTTAGCCACACCAATAACGGGACATTCCTCGGCGGCCCCGCCGGATTGAGAATATTGCGAACAGCCATAATTATCTCCCTTCTTTCTCGCTGACTTTGGTTTCAGCGCTATTGTTTTTCAAGAACGCAATCACTGCCAATATATACAGGATAATAGCGGGAATGAAGAAAATAGTACATATAATGTTTACCTGCTGCTGGGTTAGCAGCCCGTGCAAAGGTTTTGCGCTGCTCGGCCAAAACAACCGCACGTCCCCGTGGTAAATAGCGTCAACCACAACGTGAAACCACACGCCGAGAATACCCGAGACAACCATCTTCCAGAAACCGGTTTTATAGGAGATGCGAAATATTTGCATTATTTTTTTGAGGATATTTCGCAACAGATAGGCGGCTAATCCCCAGACGATGCCCACAGCCGCCCCGATTAAAAGTGTATGACAATGCCTATGCCTCGGCAAACCGATTCCAAGCAGCATTATGACCAGCACTTCAATGTCAACGATGACATTGGCCAGCACAAACACCGGCACATCAATCCACTTTCTAAATGTCAGGGCGATAAAGCCACTCGGCCCAAAATGAAATGGCGTATATGGCACTCGAACTCCGGTTTGAGAAATTACAGTGGCTAAATGCCAGTTAAGTATCCGTTTTTTTGTAAATAGTTCTGGACGTAGTCTTTGATTGCATCTTCGAGAGAGGTTGTTTGTTTATTGTAGCCAGCTTTGCGGAGTTTGGTTATATCGGCTTCGGTGAAGTACTGGTACTGGCTGCGGATTGAATGGGGCATTTCGATATATTCGATTTTTGGCTCTTTATCCATAGCGGCGAAAACTGCTTTTACAAGGTCGTTCCAGGTGCGCGGCTTGCCGGTGCCGATATTAAACAGGCCGCTTAGCTGTGGATTGTCCAGGAAGAATAAGGTCATATCCGCTGCATCTTTGATATAGATAAAATCGCGTTTCTGCTCGCCGTCTTTGAATTCGGGCTTATAAGATTTGAACAGGCCTACCTTGCCTTTTGCGTTTATCTGCTCGAAGGCCTTGACTATGAAGCTTCGCATATCGCCCTTATGATATTCGTTCGGCCCGAAGACGTTGAAGTATTTTAAGCCCACAATTTTTTTTAACAGAGCGGTCCTGTGTGCCCAGAGGTCGAAAAGCTGCTTGGAATAGCCATACATATTCAACGGTCTCAAGTTTTCGATTTGCCCTTCATCGTCGCTGAAGCCGGCCGAGCCATCGCCGTAGGTAGCGGCGCTCGAGGCGTAGATAAAGCGGATATTGGCATCAGTTGCCCATTGGGCCAATAGTTTGGTGTATTCGTAGTTGTTCTTTATAAGGTATGAAGCATTTGTCTCGGTGGTGCTGGTACAGGCGCCAAGATGGAAGACCGCCTCGATAGGTGTGCTAATCTTGTTTTCGGCCATCATTTCTAAAAAGTCGTCCTTCTCCACGTAATCGGCGAATGACAGATTGCGCAGGTTCTTCCATTTCTCATCGGAAGCCAACTGGTCAACGACAAGGATGTCGGCGATTTGCCTTTTGTTTAATGCGGCAATTAGCGCTGAGCCGATAAAGCCGGCTCCGCCGGTAACTATTATCATTTTGTAGGTCCCTGATTATCCGGTTCGTTTTTATAAGCTTAATTTGCCGCGTTGAATGTGTCAAATGTTTAAGGGGCCTGGTGCGCATAAAAAAAACCGCCCAAAACCAGGCGGTCGGAAAAGAGCCAAAAATTCCAACACCTTTTTAACACAGAGCAATATAGCTTGCAATTGCCAGAAGCAAAAGCCGTCTCTTATTAAATGTAAACGGAAGCCAGATTTCGTAATAAAACTTCTTCATCTCCCATCCCGGAAACCAGAACTGTTGCCTCTGCCAGCACCAAGCAGGGGCTCTTATTACAGGATTATTATAACCGAAAGGAGTGTGGGAAATCAAGGAGAATCTCCTTTCATAAAGCGTAACTGTTTGTTAGTAAAGCACTTATATTATGCAAAAACCGGCAAATTTTTTGCCTGCTCGTAGAAATAATTATTGAAAAAGCCCCTGCTTGCTGTCGGCAGGGGCAATAGAGACCTCGGGCGTTTTTACCGGACGCGGATACGCACGCTCCTGACAGGCGTGTTTGTTACCGCGTGTCGTTCGGGAAAATAATCAATAATCAGTTGATTCAGGCCAACTTGCTGACGGCTTCGGCGACCAGTTTGCCTATTGGCAGATGCTGTGGGCAGCGAGATTCCGCAAGTCTGTAATCGGTGGCGAGCAGTCCGTTTCTTACCCTGGCGGGAATTTGAGCAAAAAGCTCTCTTGCCCTGTCCTTGTCACCGTAGCTGTTGTAGTACATCAAATACCGCATAATGTCACTGACACAGGGCACATCCGGCAGGACCGAGTCACAGATATCAGAACAGCCGGCACAATAGCCGTCACAGGTCGCCCGGGCGTATTGCCTGAAGATCTCTTTGTCCGCCTCGGTGAATTTAGTCTTGTCCAGAACCGCGGCGACGTTTTGGGTTAGAACCGAAATGTTCTCCATCTGAACGGCGGCACAGCTTATCCTTTCATCTTCCAGCACAAGTTTTATACATGCCTGCTCCGGAGTGAAGCCCCGCTGCAAAAAGTGCTCGACCATTTTTTTATCTGTTTCTGTCTCAATCGCCTGCTTGAATCTTTTAATAGTTGTCTTTCCTGTAGTCTTCATAGCGATAAGACCGATATTGGCCTTGTGGCACGCCTCTATGGCCGCCTGCATTTCAGGGTCCTGCATTATGCGGAAATTGTAAGCCGGCATTATGACGTCAATCCAGCCTAATTTGGCCGCGGCGGCAAGACACTTGGCCATGTTCTGATGCGTTGTGAAACCGAAGAACCGTATCAGCTCGCGTTTTTTCGCATCCTCGGCCCATTGTTTTAGCTCATCCGTGAGTTGAGCAGGGTCGGATGCCGCGTGCGGAGCATAGTACAGGTCAATGTGATCGGTATTCATTCTTTCCAAAGAAGTCTGGAGCCTCTCTTCCCACTGCTCTCTGTTTTTTGCTCTCGAGGCCTTGGTGACAAGGAACAGATTTTTTCGAGCCTCCGGATTCTTCTCCAAATACTTGCCTATCCCAAGCTCGCTGTTGCCGCCCGCATAGCTATGAGCCGTGTCCCAATACTTGACACCATATTTAAGAGTACTTCTCAAGACGATTTGGTTGTCAATAAGGTTGAACATTGTGCCCAGGGCCAGGACCGGGACATCGACACCCGTTTTGCCCAACTTTCGTCTCGGCACCTGCGGATATTCTTCCTTTTTGGGTATCTTTGAAACCTCAGGTTCAACAGCATTCGGCTCCTTTTCTTCTTCCCTGGCCTTGCAGCCGGCAAGAACAGACCCCAATCCTGCTGCGGCCATTGCGCTGTTGCGCATAAACCGGCGCCGAGTTACTTGCTTGTTCTCAATATTGTCCATCTTTCATTTCCTTTCCTGAATAACCTGCGATATACTTCTGAGGCGTCCCTGAAGCCGCGAATCAAGGTTGGCCCTTTTTCTCCGTCTTCAACTTCTCCGGTACGGACGACTGCACACCGTTGTTGGGCACCTGAATTTTTGCGGTCCAGAGGATGGCATTTAGTATCATCTTTCGACAATCGCCGTTTATCCACATATTGTAGAAGTGGCCGCCGCCGAAGCCAAATCCACGTCCCCCGTCTTTTCGCTCCAGCGCCCAGGCAACGATGTGCTCCTTCATTTCCTTTGTCTTTTTGTCCGGAAAAGTTGTTCTCAAAATAGGGACCGGGCAGTTTTCTTCGGCGAAGCATAGATTGTGATAAAGCTCGTTTTCGTCCAGCGTAAATTTCGCCCAGCCACGGGAAACCGGATGGTATGATGTAACCGGAGTAAGGAGTTGCGGTTTTCGTGTTACCCAATGGGTCGAGCCGTAGCCCTGGAAATCGCAGTAGGCACCAATCCACTTAAGCAATTTCGGCGCTTCTAACCGGCGGGTGGCGTAGAGTGTGTAGTGTATGCACACCATTCCTACGCCTTTTTTCATTAGCTTAGCCAGAAATTGCAGCCGCTTCGGCGAATTAAAAACGGGATGGGGTTTCCCCTCCTTTTGCATCTGCTCATTGATACCCTCCGAATAAATCACAATCGCAGCCGCATCGTCCAGCACGGCGGGGTTTTCAGGCCAGGCATCATATACCTCGCATTTGATGCCTTTTACGCTGGGTGAGTTCTCAAGACAGTGCTTAAGCAGCTCGCAACTGACCCAGTTAGGGTGATGTCCCGGCGCCGGACTCCACAGGAACACTATCTTTTTGGTCTGTTTCTCAACGGCGCCGTATGCTATAAAAACCGGCAGCAAAGCGACCAAAGCCAGCCCGACTACTATCACCCAAACTCTCATTCTCATTTTTCCCATGCCTTAAAAAATGGTTAGACTTTTGCAAAGTACGTAAGTGCTTGTAAAATAACGCTTCCTTGCCAGCATACATTACCACGAAATTCCCGAACCAGTCAACTTATTTATTTTTTGGTATATTCTGTGGGTGCATGTCATCTTTGTTGGTAAAAACCAGCTTGTTTTGCTTGTATGGTTATGTCAGGCGGAGCCATCCCCAAGCTGCGCTTGAGGCTGCCACCCTGGCGTTACGGTTCCACACAACCATCGTTAAGAGACAGGGCAGGCACATAGGCCTGCCCCTACTGCGCTTAAGTGTTTGCCATGCCGCTCAGGCCAACTTGCTGATGGCTTCGGCGACCAGTTTGGCTATCGGGAGATGCTGCGGGCAGCGAGCTTCGGCAGGTCCGTAATCTGTGCTGAGCAGTTTGTTTCTTACCTTGTCGGGAATTTTGGCAAAAAGCTCTCTTGCTCTTTCCTGCTCGCCGTAGCTGTTGTAGTACATCAAATAGCGCATAATGTCACTAAGGTATGGCGTATCCGGCAGTCCTATGGACTCCTTACGGAGGGCGGAGTCGCAGATATATGCGCAGCCGGCACAATAACCGCTGCAGGTTGCCGTGGCGTATTCTTTGAAGGCCTCAATATCTGCTTGCGTAAGCTTGGTTTCGTCCTGCACAGCAGCGATGTTTGAATACAAAAGATTGATATTCTCCATTCCAACGCAAGCCGAGCTGAACCTTTTATCCTCCAGCACAAATTTTATCTTTGCCTGTCCCTCGGTAAAACCTCGCTGCAGGAAGTGTTCGACCAGTTTTTTATCCTTTTGGGTTTTCAAGGCGCGTCCCAGAGTCTTTATAGCAATAAGACCGATCTTCGCTTTGTGACACGCCTCAACAGCAGCCTGCATCTTAGTATCCTGCATCATTCGAAAACTGTAGCGTGTCGTTATCGCATCAATCCAGTCGAGCTTGGCCGCAGCGGCAAGACATTGGGCAGTATTCGAGTGAGTACTGAAACCAAAAAAATGAATCAATTTTCGCTTCTTGGCATTCTTGGCCCACTGTTTTAATTCGTCCGTCAATTGTGCAGGGTTGGACATAAAGTGAACGCCACAGTACAAATCAATGTAATTTGTGTTCATTCTCTTAAGAGAGGTTTGAAGACGATTTTCCACGTCTGCCACGGTTCCTGCAAACGATGCTTTGCTTACGATGAACAATTTCTTTCGGATCTGTGGGTTCTTCGACAGGTATTTACCTATCCCAAGCTCGCTGTTTCCTCCTGCGTAGTTGTGGGCTGTATCCCAGCAATTAATGCCCCACTCGAGAGCTTTTTTCAAAATTATTTGCCTCTCAACAAGATTATAATTTCCCCCCAGGCACAGGCACGGGACCTCAACGCCTGTTTTGCCTAACTTTCGTCTCGGCACCTGCGACAATTCGGGCTTTTGCGCTTTTCCTGGAGCGTCAGGGTCAATAGCATCTGGCTCCTTTTCTTCCTTGCCCTTGCAACCGGCCCAAACGGAGCCCAACCCTGCCGCTCCCATCGTTTTCAAAAAATTCCTTCTGTTGATTTTATTGTGCTTTTCCTTCATCGCATTAAACTCCAAAACCGATTAACGTTTACCCCGTTAGAAAACTCGCCCCTTTACAAATCAGGGCAGATGCCTCTGACGTCTTATTTGGGTTCCCGCAAGGCGGGGTCCCTCTAACGGGGTTTAAGCCGGGCCGGGTGCCATTTTACATTATGTCGCAGAATGGGAACCCAGCAGTAACCTTCTATCTGCACTTCTTGTTTCATTTTCCGCGGAGACCTTTATAGCTTTTTTACCGCTTACGGGGCATTCGTGTTCGCAAATTCCACAGCCGATACATTTCTCAATATCAACACAAGGTCTTTGCAGGCGAACCTGAACCTGAATTTTACTGCCTGCAGCAGGGATTTTTCCGAATTGCTCATCAGATGAAATTACGATGGTGTTTTCGGTATTCGCTGCGATTTTCCTGCGTTCACCCAGCCCCTCCGAGGGGCGGGGCTCGTCATCTTCAGCGGCACAATAATAATCGCCGGTAGCAAATTTGTCGGGCACAATGGTCTCTTCAACTTCCACAGTATTATCTGTGGCTTTCTTTACGGTCAAAATACCATCTCTTACCGTATTGAAGCATTCCTCCGTATAAATTGCCTTGGGGCTAAGCGGACAGTTTTCTTCGCAGACTATGCAGGGCTTATTCATCGCCCAGGGAAGGCACCTGTTTTGGTCGACAAATGCGGTGCCCAGCTTGATTGGCCCGACGTCGGCAAACTCGTCGGTTCCCAGTTTTTCTGCAAGTGTAATCGGCCGAATGGCCGAGGTCGGACAAACCTGCCCGCAGGCCACGCAGTTTAGTTGACAGCCGCTTGAGCCGATTCGATTGTTCAGCACAGGCGTCCAGAGATTTTCCAGCCCTCCCTGGATGCCGCCGGGCTGGATAACATTTGTGGGGCACACCCGCATACATTGTCCGCACTTGATGCATCTCTTCAGGAATTCCTCTTCCGACAATGCGCCAGGCGGGCGAATAACTTTGTGGTACCAGTTGCTGCCCAATTTGTTGCTCATCCTGACCGCCGGTACTGCAAGGATACCGCCGGTGAGTGAAAGCACAAAGCCCCTGCGAGAAATGTTCGGATTTGTGATTTCGCCTGCCAGCGACGGTTTTGTCTGGTAACTGATTAGTTCGTCCTTGCAATCCTGGCGGCAGTTAAGGCAAAGTACGCATTCACTTATTCTTATATTATCGCTCGGCTCGCAGCCACCTTCGCAGGCCCGCTCGCACAATTTGCAATTGACACATTCGCTCTGGTTCCTGCCGATTCGCCATATAGCAAATCTGCCCAGGATGCCGAACAATGCGCCAAGTGGACAGATGAATCTGCAGTAGAATCGGGGGATGGCGAGGTTAAGCAAAACCGCTGTCAAAAATATCGTTAGTATCAGCCACGCTCCCTCATAGAAGCGTGCTGTTACTGAAACGAGGTTAGCGGGTCTATCAGCAATAGGCAATAATACGAGGTTAAAAGAGCGGGTTATCAACGGTATAGGGTCGAGCAGGCCCGTCTGCAAAGTAACGCCTATCGATGGAAGCGCGGCCATAAACAGAAATACTATGAGAATGAAGTATTTTATGCACTGTGGTTTTCGGTATTTGTTTAGCTGGATTTTTTGTGCCGCAGTTTTTTTTCGATTGCCCAAGAAGCCCACAAAGTGATGCAATGAGCCGAAGGGACAGACCCAACTGCAGAAGAATCGCCCGAAAATTATTGTCAATATAATCGTAAGCAGCGCCCATAGAAGGGGCCGGTAGAGAGTGTGTGTAGTCAATATTGTCCCGATTGCCACCAGCGGGTCGAGCTGCAAAAACCAGTTAACGGGCCAGCCCCGCAACTGCCAGAGTTTTTCGCCTACGGTGGCGACTATGCAGAACCAAACGAACAGCGAGAAAAAAAAGGCCTGGCTTATTCGTCTTATT
>JAUXAH010000166.1 GCA_030614945.1 Phycisphaerae bacterium | reverse complement strand
AGGTTTGACCGTATTCGCCTTACCTGAAGGTCATCGCAAAAGGATGCGGACGACCAATATGTTGGAACGAGTACATGAGGAGCTTAATCGCAGGACAAGAGTGGCTGGATTATTTCCGAATGAGGCGTCACTGCTGCGTCTAGTCAGTGCAGTTTTGATGGAACTGAGCGAGGAGTGGGAAACGGGTAAAAGGTATTTGAATATGGACGTGGAGAACGATGATTCTGCCTCAGAGCAAAAGAAAATTTACAGAAAAAAAGTTGCTTGATCTGGCACTTTTTCCGCTAACATCGAGCACAGCACGACCCATAAGAGGCGAAAACCTGCGTATTTGATTGAAATTTTTACCCTCCCACATTGCCCTGACCACCCATCTTACCACGCTGACGTCCCGGCAATCACCCCATCAATATCATTTGCACCTCGGTTTGAGAGATGAGTTTGGCCGTGGTATAGTCATAGTAGCTAACCGCAACAATTTTGCGATTCTGGCGTTTGGTAGCTAGCAAATCCGCAATCGTAATTTTGGTATCCATATCAGTCCTTCTGAAAAATAGAGAAAGAGAAATAAAATAACAGCTTATTAGTTAGAATGTGAGAACAAAATTGGTTTATCAAGTGTAAATAAATTTGGTTATTGGGCCAAATTTGGCTGTTTTTTAAAAAACAGTAAAAAAATTAAGATTTTCACAACTAAAAGCTTGATTCTTGGTAAAAAAAGTGTAGTTTTCCTTAAAATTTTTCCTAAAGATTTTCTTACTCTTTATTCGATTAGATAACTATAAAGGGAATTAAAATCAGATAATCGGAATTTTTTAAGGGGCCTTTTTATATAGCTTTTCATCACCCTCCTCCGAAGCCAGATTCTGTTTTGTTAGAATCTGGCTTTTTTTGTGCTTATGTGCATCAAAATAGGTAACTGCAAGGATGCTGCCTGTGTTAAGCTGGGAAACAATGGAAGATAACACGGTACATTTTTTATCTGGACCGACAGGGCACTTGCTCTGCGATGCTCGCAATGACAGGATTCTTCGCTGCCGGAACGACGTAGTAGTATCGCATGTTGCGTGATGGGGCTGGATGCTAAAAAATTATTCTTTTGCTTCGGGGCAGGAGGTAATGTAGGTCAAGATATCGCTTAAATTAGCCGTTGCGACGGCGACGGTGCAGTCAGCAGCACCGTAGTAGAGATTAAGCTGATTGGTTTCTTTGCGTACAATAGCGCCGGTGGGGAATATGACACCACTGACGTCACCGACTCGCTCGTAATCAGTGCGCGGTCCCAAAATCCATTCATCACTTCTGCGTAAGACTTTCCAGGGCTCTTCCAAATCCAAAAGAGCTACTCCGAGCCGGTATATTCCCCCTGCTGAAGTGGCGCGCACGCCGTGATAGAACAGCATCCAGCCGTGTGGTGTTTCTATGGGCTGACAGGCCAGGCCGACTCTATGGCAGTCCCAATAGGCCGGCCTTGTTCTAATCAACAGTCTATGGTCGCCCCAGTGCTTCAGGTCGGGTGAGAAGCTGAGCCAGATATGAGCCTGGCCTCTAACGATGGGGCGGTGAATCAGGGCAAATCGTCCCCTGAATCTGCAGGGGAACAGGCAGGCATCCTTATCCTCCGGCGGCAGCATAGCACCGAGGCGGGCAAAGGTTTTGAAGTTTTTGGTAATGGCCAGTGAAACGACGGGGCCGCCTTCACTGAAGGAGACATACGTAATGGCGAATTGCTTTTGCTCTTCGAGCCAGATAATGCGTGGGTCTTCGAGCCCCCACTTTTCCTCGCGAGAGCTCTGGTCTGCCTCGAGAGTCGGAGCAGAGTCGATTTCCCAGTTTGTGAAGCCATCGGTACTGCGTGCAACGGTCAAATGTGAGAAGCCGCGCATATCCTCGACGCGAATCAACAGCAGCGTCTCGGCATTTAACTTAGCGGCGGCGGGGTTAAAGACGGCATTTGCCGGATAAGGCCAATCATCCGACGTTATTATCGGATTGCCTTCGTATCTCTTGAAGAGTTCGTGTGCTTTTTTTTGCCGTAAAAAATCGGTCATAATTTCAGGCCCCAAATATCGAGGGACACTGTTACACTGGCTCAGAGCTTTGTTGCGCCAGTTAATTAAATCGGCAATATGAGCAATTTACTGTAAGTCAAAGTACAAATTTTTTGCGTATATCGTATATCGCACTGCGTTTTGGGCACTATGCATCACGCTTCTATACTATGCTTTTACCAGCTGCGTTTTGTATAAACTTCGATACAATGGGCAGGTTTGCATCAGCTCATCGTGCTGGCCCTGAGCGATGATTCGGCCTTCATCCATTACCACTATCACATCAGCGGTAATGACGGTGCTGAATCTGTGGGCGATTATAAAACTGGTTCTATCCTGCATAATTTCCTCGATGGCGTTGTGAATTTTTGCTTCGCTGTCGGCGTCAACCTGACTTGTGGCCTCATCGAAAATCAGGATTGCAGGGTTTTTCACAATCGCTCTGGCTATGACAATTCTCTGCAGCTGGCCGCCGCTGAGGCCGGCGCCCTGCTCGCCGATGATTGTATCATAGCCATCGGGCAAGGGGGAAATAAACTCGTGGGCAAACGAACGCCTGGCAGCAGCAATTATTTCTTCTCTGGCGACGTCGGGCTTACCGTAGGCGATATTGGCCGCTATAGTATCGTTGAATGTTACCACATTCTGGGTAACCATTCCAATCTGACTTCGCAAACTAAATAGTGTTGCATCGCGAATGTCTTTGCCGTCTATCAATACCCGGCCGCTATCGGGGTCATAAAACCTCGGTATCAAATTTGCCAGCGTTGTTTTTCCTGAGCCGTTAGGTCCTACGATAGCAATATTATGTCCCGCTTGTACGGAAAGATTTATTTCCTTTAATACGGGCGTTTCTGAGCCCGGATAGGTAAATACGATGTTGCTGAATTCGATTTTATTTTTCAAAGGTTCAAGTTCAAAAGCATCGGGCCTTTCGACTTCCGGACATTGGTCGATGACGAAATAGACACGCTCGGCGGCGGCCCCGGCCTGTTGAATCCTGTTCCACACACCGCTGGTGCGTCGTACAGACTCCGCCGAGCCGCCGAGACAAAACAACAAGGCGAAAAAGTCCGGTCCCTGCATTGCGCCGCCCAGAACCCACTGTGCTCCAAGTATCAGGCCAACTGCGCCGGCTATCATTCCAAGGGTTTCCAGTATCGGCGACGTGGCGGCATCGGCCTTGGCAATTCTGAATTGCTGCTTCAATAACTTTCGATTGATGACGTGAAAACCCCTGTGTTCATACTGCTGACGATTGTACACCTTCACGACTTGTATCGCTGCGATTGCCTCTCTGAGCTTGGCTAACATCTTCGCCCAGCTCTGAAGCGACCTCCTTGTAGCGCGTCTTATTTTCCTGCCCAACTTGCCTAAAACAAACAGGGATATCGGCGCCCCGCACAAGAATATCAATGTCAGATTGCGGTCTATCAGCATAGCCATCCCGATAAGGCCCAAAGCCTTCAAAGGCTCGCGAATCGCCTTGCCGAACAAAACCTTGAGCCCAGTGCCGATGGCCTCGGTATCCCGCACCAATCGACTGACGGTATCGCTCGGGCCTTCGCTGGCGAAAAAGCCCACTGGAATCTCGAGGGAGTGCTGAAAAGCATCCTCCCGCAGATGGGCCAGGGCGGTATGCATAACCTTTCGTGCTGTGTAATCCTGGTAGAATCGGGCCATACACCTGACCGCTGTGGCGACCGCCATCAAGAGTATGATAAATACTATGGCATTTTTCTTATTCTCTCTGGTCTGCTCTTGCGGCACGGAGTCAAGAATCCTTTGTGCATAATTAGCATAAAAAGGTTTTTTGCCGCACTGAAGTTCTTTTTCTATTGGTTTGGTTGGCAACTGTCCGAATTCGTCAGGCCGGCGATACTGAATTACCATTGATTTGACTTTTGTTGTCGCCAGTTCCGAAAGCAGTTTGCTGGACGGTATCCTCTTTGTCTCTTCGCTGATTAAATTGCTGCCCGCTCCGACAATCAAATCTTCGCGTCGCAGCCCGGCGCGCTCAGCCAGGCTATTATTCTTAACCCTGGAAATGCGCAAATAATATGCTGCATCAGGATTGTTGGGGTCTGAAAGCTCAGTGCTATCCGGCACATAAAAGCTGGCGCCGTATCGGCGCTGACTGATATTCCTGTTGACCCAGCCGTCCAGCCCCTCCGAGCCCATCATCACCGTCAAAAGCGGAGAGATGGTCCCGAAGCTCAACCCATATAGCACGCTTATCAAAAAGACGCTGCAAAAAATCGTTACCAGCCGATGCCATTGAGGCCAGACATACTTGAATGCTCGCCTAAAAGCCTTCATTTCTCGTATCTCGCATTTCCTATCCCTGTCATTCTGAACGGAGCGTAGCGAAGTGAAGAATCTCCTCTTCGTCGGCCAGATTCTTCGCTCACGCTCAGAACGACAAAACCGTATCTCGTTTTTTGTTCGCCTGACGCTTCACGAGACATAAAGCAAACAGGCTACCAAACCCGCCCCTGCCGGTCAAGTCCAAAGATTGTTGACGGCAAAGGGCATTTCTGTTAGTGTAATCGATCTTTAAGGAGAACAGCTAAATGAAAATCGACCAATTAATTCTGGGTGCGTATGAAACCAACTGCTATATCCTGCGTAAGAGCGAGAAAGCCAGGGACTGCGTTGTTATTGACGCCGGCCTTGAGGCGGACAAACTGACTGATTTTCTCGGCGAGCATAAGTTAAAACCGGCTGCGGTGGTTCTTACTCACGGGCACGTAGACCACATTGCAGGCGTAGCGGTATTGCGTAAAAACTACCCCGACGTAAAGGTTTATATCCATAAGCTCGATGCCGAAATGCTCAGAGAAACCGCGAACAATGTATCCGCTCGGATAGGGCGACGGCCCAGCACTCTCGATATCATCGGGACTGACTTTCTTATCGAAAAGGCAAGCATAATCAAGGTGGCCGGCATAAAGCTACAGGTGCTTCATACTCCCGGCCATACGCCGGGCGGTATCTGCCTGTA
>JAUXAH010000609.1 GCA_030614945.1 Phycisphaerae bacterium | reverse complement strand
ATTTAAAGGTTCATCCAACAAGTAAAGTTTAGCTTTTCTGGATAATACCAGGGTTAATTTTAATCTTCCCATCATTCCTTTGGAAAGACTGGTCACTTTTTCCTCTTCTTCTAATTCCATAAATTTTAAACTTTCTCTGGCTCTTTCGACATCAAAATCTGCGTATAGGTCTTTAAAAAAATTTAAAGCATCCTTTATTTTCATCCACTTATAAAGGTAATTAGTTTCCGGCAGATAAGAGACGATAGATTTTGTATATACTCCGAGTTTTTCATTATCTATGGTTATTTCTCCCTGGCTTGGTTTAAGTAACCCTGCTGCAATCTTTAAAAAAGTGCTTTTTCCCCCACCATTTGGTCCTAATATTCCATAAATTTTTCCTTTTTCTATACTCAGATCAACTTTATCGAGAGCTTTTTTTTGATAAAAATATTTGCTAAGTTGAGTGGCTTTTAATATCTGTTCCATATTTCCTCCTCCTTTTATAAGTATTCCTTTAGAGTATTAATCATTTCCTTATTGGAAAAACCTAATTTATTCATACCTTCTACAAAATCAAGAATTATTTTTTTGGAGATTTCTTCCTTTAACGACCTTATAGTTTTTTCTTCTTCAGTTACATAGGTTCCCATTCCTCTTTTGGTAAAGGTAATTCTTTCTCTCTCCAGTTCTTGATACACTCTTTGCATAGTATTAGGGTTGACTTTTAATATTCCCGCCAATTCCCTTACTGAAGGCATTTTCTGGCCTGCTTTTAATTTACCCACAACAATATCCTGCTTAATACTTTCGATTATTTGTAGATAGATAGGAATATTGTTGTTGAACTCCATAATTAATTTTTCCTTTGAATGTATTAGTGTACTATACACATAATACACCTAAATATTTTTTTGTCAAGGGTTTTTTAAAAAATATTTAAAATTTTTTTATATTAGTCCACATATCCCTAAAACTCGTAAAATATTATAACTATTCACACTTTCTCTACCAAGCCAATAATTATTTATTTAAGAGTTATAAATTAAAGGGATTCTCTTTATTAATAAATTTTAACTTTTACAGAATATCTGATATTTTTCGAATAATTATATTTGACTAAAAATATTTATTTTTTAAAAAAAGAGGATTTTTAAAAAGTTTGTAGAATTATAAATTAAATACATGTTGAAATATTGTCTACAATTGTAAATTGAAAAAGTAATGTTATTAAACTGAAGTGAGTAGATTGTAGTCATTAATTTCTATATAAATTTAAAAAAGGAGGTTTAAGCAATGTTTGCTTTATGCGGAAAAATTACGAGAGTAATAATAACAATATGTATATTTACGGGAATTATTTTATCAAATTGTGCTTGGGG
>JAUXAH010000704.1 GCA_030614945.1 Phycisphaerae bacterium | reverse complement strand
CTGAAATTCAGGAAGAAGAGAAACACAGGATTGAGACTTTGAAACACGGCGATGAGCTGCCCAGCGGCGTGCTGCAAATGGTAAAGGTTTACGTTGCGATTAAAAGGGCGTTGTCGATCGGCGATAAAATAGCCGGACGCCACGGCAACAAGGGTGTTATCGCCAAGATTATGCCCGAAGAGGATATGCCATTTCTCGAAGATGGGACGAGTCTCGACATATTGCTAAATCCTCTCGGCGTGCCGAGCCGGATGAATGTCGGCCAAATTCTGGAAACGCATCTCGGCTGGGTGGCAAAGGTGCTGGGCTTTAACGCCGTTACGCCGGTCTTCGATGGCGCTAACGAAGATGACATCTATAAATTGACCGCCGAGGCAAATGAGCTTATGAGCAGGCGAAAGGCCGGGCTTGAAGAGAATAAGCAAGTGCCGCCCGATGATGAGTTTTTTGTGAATGTCCCGCGAACCCTGAAGACTCAATTGTACGATGGCAGAACAGGCGAGCCATTCGACCAGACTGCAACCATCGGATACATCTATATGATGAAACTGCATCACCTTGTTGATGATAAGATTCACGCCAGGGCAACCGGGCCGTATAGTCTGATTACACAGCAGCCGTTGGGCGGTAAGGCCAGAACCGGCGGACAAAGGTTCGGCGAAATGGAGGTTTGGGCCCTGGAAGGCTACGGGGCCGCTTATACACTGCAGGAAATGCTGACGGTCAAAAGCGATGATGTTGAAGGCCGAACAAAAATCTATGAGTCAATGGTCAAGGGACAAAACATCCTCGAAGCGGGCACACCGCTGTCCTTTGACGTATTGTGCAATGAACTAAGAGGATTGGGATTGAATATTCAGCTTGAAAAGAAACGGCTTGGAGGCACGGCTCTATAAAAATGATTATTGATTATCGAATTGTAAGGGGCCTTAAATGTTAGAAAATATTTACGATCGCATTAATGATTACGGTTCGGTTAAGATTTCATTGGCCAGCCCCAATGATATTCGCAGCTGGTCTTTTGGCGAGGTGCGCAAGCCCGAGACCATTAAC
>JAUXAH010000676.1 GCA_030614945.1 Phycisphaerae bacterium | reverse complement strand
GGTTTTATTGCCCCAAGTTTACAGGATATGGCACAAGGGTCACAGGGTATCTTCTGAAAACACTCTATGATGACTACCGCTCTTTTAGCTAATCTTTTTTTATCCGGAGTTACTTTTTCTAAATCATCATCGGTCGGTATTCCGGTTCTTTCTAACATGGTTAATCCCTCTTCTCCTTTGTCAGGGCTTTTTCTATGCCTATCTTTATCTCTTCACTTAAAGGGTTGTCTCTTAATTCTTTTAATTCTGCTTTTAATTTTCTATTTTGTTCTCGGTAATTATCACATCTTAATCCTAAGCTCACCGCGGCATTCAGGCCAGCAATTTGACCTTCCAATATGGCACTGCTGGCCTCTTCGATACCGGCTACATCTCCGGCGATATAGATTTTATCTATAGTTGTTTTCATATTATCATCCCTTAAGGCCACATAGCCGCAAAGCTCAGGAACATATTTCATCTGACAGCCGGCCTGCCAGAGTAGATCAGAGAGTGGAGATAAACCTACCGCCAGTGATGACTACCGCTCCTTTAGCTAATCTTTTTTTATCCGGAGTTACTTTTTCCAAATCATCATCGGTCGGTATGCCGGTTCTTTCTAACACGGTTAATCCCTCTTCTCCTTTATCAGGGCTTTTTCTATACCTATCTTTATCTCTTCACTTAAAGGGTTGTCTCTTAATTCTTTTAATTCTGTTTTTAATTTCTTATCTTGCTCTTTATAATTATCACATTTATACCCTAAGCTCACCGCAGCATTCAGGCCAGCAATTTGACCTTCCAACATTGCACTGCTGGCCTCTTCGATACCGGCTACATCTCCGGCGATATATATTTTATCTTTGATAGATTTCATATTATCATCCCTTAAGGCCACATAGCCGCAGAGCTCAGGAACATATTTCATCTGACAGCCGGCCTGCCAGAGTAGATCAGAGAGTGGAGATAAACCTACCGCCAGGCAGATAGTATCCACCTCAAGTTCTTTTTCTGTCCCCGGTATAAATTCAAAATTATGATTGATCTCAGAAATTGCCACTTTTTCTACACAATCCGTACCGTACACTTCTTTCAGAGTATGAGAAGTATAGATAGGTACTCCCAAACGTCTAATCTTGGAGGCATGCACCA
>JAUXAH010000274.1 GCA_030614945.1 Phycisphaerae bacterium | reverse complement strand
GCCGGATTTTGGCCATTTTATGTCATTGCGAGCGAGGCAGAGCCGAGCGCGGCAATCTCTCTTCTGCGAAAATTTGAGATTGCTTCGGCCTAAAGGCCTCACAATCCGGCAAAGTAGGCCTGCCGGACAAAAACGCCGTTTTGCCCCCGTGAGCGGCTACAATTCAAGAAACAATCCATTTCTCTTCTCGGCGGTAAATTAGGAGAAATTCGGCAACGTCCTATAATTTCTATTGACTTTCTATTTGTAATATGTTAATCTCTTAAGAGGAGTGGGTGAAAACGCTGCAGTTGATATACCGCGGGCTATCCCACCAACGAAACGGTAAGGGTGATTTTCTCCCCGGCAGGAAAGGTTTTGTGAGCCCTATGGCACAAAACAACAGCGATTCAACGCAAAGAATTGCAGGCGATTTAAGTAAGTCTTTGAAAAACAAGCGCTTATGGCCTTCTGCGTTCAACAAGAGTCGAAGGGGCCATTGTGAGTTTGTTGTCCAATCTCCCGCACTTACCTCGATTCTCGAGATAGTCAAAGCCATCGCCGCACGAAGGTCTCCTGTAATAATAACCGGCGAAACCGGCGTGGGCAAAGAAATGGTCGCCCGCCAGCTCCATTATGCCGGCGACAGGGCCGACAGGGTTTTTGTACCTGTTGATTGCGCCACTTTAACCGGCCAATTGTTTGAAAGTCAATTGTTCGGCCACGTCAGGGGGGCTTTTACCGGTGCCGTTGACAATACTATCGGCTTCTTCAGGGCCGCAGACGGAGGCACAATCTTTCTTGATGAAGTAAGCGAAATACCCCTTGAATTGCAGGCCAAGCTGCTCCGCGTCCTCCAGGAAAGCTCGGTAACACCTCTCGGCTCGACAAAATCCCATCCCATTGATATCCGTGTCCTCTGTGCCACCAGCCGGAACCTCCACGATATGGTCAAAGAAAGGACTTTCCGCGCCGACCTGTACTACCGGCTCAACGTCGTTAATCTCGAAATCCCACCCCTTCGCCGGCGCAAAGCAGATATCCTGCCTCTGGCTGAATACTTCCTCGCAAACCAGGCCGCCTTTTACGGCGAACCGCCCAAAGTCCTCAGCCCAACCGCCAAAAAGCTTCTTATCAATTACGCCTGGCCCGGCAATGTACGCGAGCTTGCAAATGCTATGGAGCGGGCCTATATCCTGACGCCGGGCCGCCAGATTCAGCCTGCCGCACTGCCTTTCGAAATTATAATAGCTCCCCGCCCCTGCCGCAGGGGCGGGGCAGAACATGAATTGCCCACACTTGATGAAGTAAAACGCAGGATTATTACCCAGACCCTTGAATTCACCAAAGGCCGCAAGCTCGCTGCCGCAAGAATTCTCGGCGTCGAACGTCGCCGTCTAAATCGCCTCATTGATAAGTTAAACATCCCTCTCTCACAGATAAAGAAAAACGCCGGTAGCTAAAACCAAGTCTTTACTGTTATCTCCATACAAAAGAACTCAAAAGTGAAATTGGTGCTTCTGCTCACTTTTAAAATAGGATTAGTGATTTAACTTTAATTGTACCGACCAATATGGTCACCACCGACCAAACCGGTCGATTGTTTCCTAACATACCCGCGTATAAAAACTTGCCGCAATAATTACCGTCTCTTAGCGGCCATAACAGCTCTTTTCTTCACGAGTGCCAAAAAAACCAACAAAAAATTCACAATACGTAACTGCCCTTAAAACAAGCACTTAAAATTTTTTTGTCGCCAAACAAAACTCTGGCACACGCTTCGCTTATTCACTGCTACAGAGCAAAACAACCGAAAATGAAAAAAATAGATAAGGTTCGGAAACAAAATGATTGTTCTTGTACAAGCAACGGTGTTAACGGTTGGCCTTAACGGCAAAGGCAAAAACGAAGTTTTGCGGGAACTACCGATTCGATTGATAACAATGCAGTCTGGAACCGAGGCTGCTCGCTCTTTAAAAAATGAAAAAGTTGACAGCGTTATCAGCAAGTGGGACCTGGATGATATGGAGGACGGCCGCTTTCTAAAGAAACTTAGAGCCGTAAAGCCTGAGATTCCAACCATAGCTTTCGTAAGGGCAGGCGACCGAGCACAGGAAATCGCCGCTCGAACGCTTGGCGTCTCTGCGGTCTTGACCGATGACACCAGCGACGAGCTCTTCCGCCAAACCGTCGCCAACATCCTGGGACTCAAAGGAATTCTCTCCATAAAGGCAATAGCCCCCGCTGGAAACAAGACGAGCCACTACGAAAAAGAGAAAATTACAGAGTAGATGAGTTGAGAGCAATCACGGCTTAACCTCGTGCTACGTAGCGTTGCTACTATGCAGAGTAGTATTTGCCGTGATAAGAATAAACGCTCACGAAGAGTTTTCTCCCCCCAAGCTGGGCTTGATAACTAAAAATAATGCAAAGTTATTAACCTAAAGTGAAGTTAACAAGCCCAGCAGAAAATGAACACGGCCATGCCGTGATAAGGATAAATAACATTAGGGCTAAGGATTTATTTTCTCTCCTCCTATTCGCTGGGTTTGGGGAAGCTAACAACAGGCCCAGCACGAAAACAACCACGGCCGCTTTATGCGGCCGTGGTTAAAATTATAGACGAACTTTTATGTAAACAGCCGTCACGACCCAGCGGCACCCTCCGGATAAGCCCTGACAAACAGGTCTTAAAAAGGGTGAAAGAGGGGACTCGAACCCCCG
Organism: Phycisphaerae bacterium; assembly: GCA_030614945.1. The sequence goes on along the minus strand of JAUXAH010000274.1, from coordinate 749 downwards.
ACCCCTGGATCCACAATCCAGTGCTCTAACCAACTGAGCTACTTTCACCACAAATCTTCCCCCCACCAAAGGGTGAATTTTATCAGGCCTGCTCATTTACGTCAATGCCCGTCTTTGCCTGTTTTCTCTCGCCAAAATTCCCTGGACAAACTTCGCAGCATTTTTTTGCCTTTGAAATTGGGTTTGATTGGGTTTGTTTTCCCGGAGCCGGAAAGCGTGGTTCATTTTTATAATCCTTTGTTATAACAGAACTTACGTTCATTTGAGCATCCAGCAAATTGGCTTTGTTTTGGGTTTGTTTTTTTGGACTGCGAAATCATCCTATTTTCTGTAATCCTTTGTTAATACTTTATTTACGTTCATTTGGTCATCCGGCAAATTGGCTTTGATTGGCTTTGTATTGGGTTTGTTTTCACCAAGTGTCCAATTGGGTTTATTTTCATAAACCGTTGTATTATATGGATTTACATTCATTTGACTTTTCAGGAAATTGGCTTTGTTTTGCATAAAAGGTGCGATTTGTAGAGCGTTCTCTACAGATGTAGAGGCAATTTCGTCGCTCGTCGCTTGTCGCTCGGGGCTCGAAATCGTATCTCGTGAAGCGTGAAGCGTATCTCGAGAAACAAGGTTCGTAGTTCGTGGTTCGTTGTTCATAGTTCGTAGTTTCCTTTGACTTTGAACTTTTTTGTCTTGTATCTGCTGATACGAAAACGTGCCCTTCGACTGTGCTCAGGACAGGCGGTTCTCCG
>JAUXAH010000262.1 GCA_030614945.1 Phycisphaerae bacterium | reverse complement strand
GGGAATAGTGTAACGGTAGCACGACTGACTCTGGATCAGTTAGTCCAGGTCCGAATCCTGGTTCCCCAGTCTTTTTTTCTTGATTTGCAGCTTGAAAAGGATTGTTTTGGCTTTAATCAGCTTCAAAGCATCGAAAGGAGGAGATAATGTGCAGTTTTTTGCTTGCTCTGGACCCGGCAAAGGCGTCGTGTCGGACTGCGGTGAATAACTCCTGATAGATTTCACGGGAGGTAACAAGAATGGGGCCGGTCGTTGCCAATGGACAAGGTAAAAGCCTGTCTCGGCTTGGACGAGCCAAGCCGAGACAGGCTGTAGTTGTGTGGTTTGTGGCGGGATTGACGGTCGCACTTTCTGCCTGCACTCCCCTTCTTGCTTTCGCAAGAAAGCAGGGGGGCACAGGTGCGACGCAAACTCACCCCGTTAGAAATTACCTCCCAAAGTGGACTGTCAGGCTTTCAGCGCAGATTTCTAACGAGGCTCACGCCAGGAATGATTCTCCGCAGGACGCCTCCCGGCGGATTCAGGCCGTTATTCAACAGGCCGGTAATGCCGACAACGATGAGCTGCGTTTGGACTATTTAAGAAAACTCCAGAAACGACCGGGCCTGGATGCGTCTCTCAGGGAAGACCTCGCTAAGCTCATCACTCAGATCGACCGCTGGTTGCACGAAGAACGATTGAGTTATTTTGGCCGAGAGGTAGGCCGCAAGAAGGACTTTGATTTCCAAGATTCCCGAGAGTTCTCCGGTTTATCCGCTGACGTGGCTGTATCGCGGCAGAATGGTCATCTGGTACACGATGGAGTCCGGCGGCGTCTGGAGCATTGCCGAAAGGCGACGTGAATTCTTTGACATAGCACGTGGTTTTTTTGAGAAAGCCGCCCGGGCATTTCCCGAAAACAAGGTCGTCCGGATGTATCTCGGTCATCCCACCGGCCCGTACAAGCACTACGAGGCCGTGTCAGGCGCACCTGAGTGGGCCGTTTATCAGCGAGAGGGACTGGAACGTCTGGTCGATATCATCGAGTGGTGGATTGACAACCGTATGCAGGAAAACGGAGAATACGGCGGCGGATGGGGCGACGACTGTGAGATGTGGCGGTGGTGGGTGCCGGTACTTATTGGATTCGATAGCCCGAAGATTACGCGGGCACAAGCACGGTTTTCCGCAGCGCTGATGGCTCAGCCGCACATGAAGCCTGGTTACACAACACGTATGACGGATGTAGAACATACGGCCGAAGATTCCGCCGACGTCATAACACCCATGATGCACCTCGACCCGGACAACGACCTCTGGCGCAAGCGTGCGCTTCGCCTGACCGAGCTAATGGAGGTACTCTGGACCGGTCGAAACGAACGTGGTTTCCTGCAATTTAAAAGCACCTATTTCACCGCAAACAAGGTCGATACGAACCCAAAGCGTGCTTGCGACACCGTATATCACCCGAGGGCGGTTCAACCGACTCTGCTTTACTGGCAGCGGACGGGCGACGCGAATCTGACGAGGCTCTTTGCCGCCTGGATGGATACTTGGGTTGATGCCGCAGCACGAACTGAACGTGGTAAGCCCGCCGGCATTCTCCCTACGGCAATCCACTGGCCCGACGGCAGGGTCGGCGGTCTGGGACCTGACTGGTGGGACCCCAGGAATCACGGTGAATACACACTGTACCTTTACCCAAGCGCGATGAGCCTTATGACCCATACGCTGTTACTGACCCATCACATCACAGGTAAGGCCAAATACCTTGAGCCAATCCGTTCCATGGCAAATGCTCGCCTCAAGTATCTCAGTTCACCGCCGAAAAAGCAGGACATTCGGCTGAGCTCAGTCGAAGCCCCGGCTCCCGGCACTGAAGCCTGGTGCGTTTCGAAACTTGGCGGCCTATCGAGTGTAATCGCCAAATACAGATTCCTGACAGGCAGCACCGAGTTCGACGAGCTCATAGCCAAGGAGAGAGCGCCGTATGTGCGTTTTCGGCTGCATGGTGATATCGGCTCGCTGGTCTCGGTGCTTCGCAACAACGCCGAGGCCTTGCGGGTCAACTTTGAAGGTTACACCAGCGAAGTCCGCTATACCGACCGCGTCCTGCGGTTCCCAGCGCTGTTTGGAGAGAACGGGATAGTGTCCGAGCCCCGTCCCCTGCCGCAGGGGCGGGGCGAGCCCGTTGTAACGATTCACACCCCGAACACATCGTTGCTTTATTCAACGGTAACCGGCGACCCGGGTAGTGCCGGGTACTTCCCACTCAACGCGGTCCGCTGGCTGACGCCGCCTCGTAACATTGCCGCGTTAGTCACCGAATCGGGACCCAACCAATTTACCGCAGAGCTGTTCCACTTTGGCAGGGGGAAACGCTCGATGTCAGCTGAGTTCTATTTACTCGACCCAGGTAAGTATACACTTACCATCGCAACCGGGGATGCCGGAGGGCAAAAGTCGTTAGTAACCGATGAATTTGTGGTCCAAGGCCGTAGTCCTATGGACCCCTTACGCAGGACGCGCGTCTTTTTCGAGCTGCCGCCGCGCAAGCCCTGCGTCTTACGCATCCGTTGCCGTTAGAAATTCCACAAATACGCCCAAATCCCCGAAAGGGGCGATTTCTAACGGGGCGAGTTGCAAATGTTCGCAAACAGGTTGGAATTGACCGGCTGATTCGTGTATTATTGGTATCACGGGCTTCCAGCCCGTGTCAGCACGGCCAGCCCCGCCCCTGCCGCAGGGGTCGGGGCCAGGATGCCCGTGCTACGATGTCCCGACAAGCAGGGGAAATCGATAATGAATCTTGACTGTCGTCAGACAAGTATCGTTGTATTAGACGGCTATACACTAAACCCGGGAGATCTAACCTGGAAGGACCTGGAATCCCTGGGTAAGTGCGCAGTTTACGACCGTACAGGCCCTAAAGAAGTCGTGCCGCGTGCTAAAGATGCTGAAATCGTGCTAACGAACAAAACCGTATTATCCTCTGATGTAATTAAACAGCTTCCGAAGCTGAAATATATCGGAGTGCTGGCCACCGGTTATAACATCGTGGATATTGAAACGACCCGTGCTCGAAACATCCCGGTGACTAACGTTCCTGCCTACGGTACACCGTCAGTGGCGCAAATGGTCTTTGCTCATCTTCTGAATCTTGCTCAACACGTTGCTCACCATGCAGATACAGTAAGGCGTGGACGGTGGGCTTGGCGCCCTGATTTCTGCTATTGGGACACGCCTTTACTCGAGCTGGCGGGACTGACTATGGGGATAATTGGCTTTGGAAGAATCGGCCGGGCAACCGCAAAGCTGGCGATGGTTTTCGGAAATATTGTCATTTACGCTTTTGGCTTAATTTGGCTATCGTGCTTGATAGGTGTCAATGCGGCATTGGTCGAGGGTTTATATCCTTTTATCGTGGGCGATTTGCTGAAAATAGCGCTCGCTGCAATACTTTTGCCGGCGGGCTGGAAATTGCTTGGGTATATAGGGTTGCCGGCAAAACAAAATAAACAACACCAGGGCGGTTAAAGGCATTTTTGGGGAATAGTGTAACGGTAGCACGACTGACTCTGGATCAGTTAGTCCAGGTCCGAATCCTGGTTC
>JAUXAH010000136.1 GCA_030614945.1 Phycisphaerae bacterium | reverse complement strand
TGATTTATTTTGTTTTAGCGTTTATTATCTGGATGTTGCTGACCTGGCAGATTGATGCTCAGGTGATAATCGCCGGTTTGATAGCCTCGGTAATCGTGGCGCTTTTATTCCACGAAATCTTGCCGAAGGAATATCGTGTATTTATCTCGCCGATACGGGTGTTTTGGGTTTTGGTTTATCTGCCGGTATTCTTCTATTATGTATTAAAGGCTAATCTTGATGTTGTCTATCGCGCTTTGCACCCGAAAATGCCGATAAAACCCGGAATCGTAAAAATAAAAACCATTCTAAAAACGGAATCCGGCATAACAGCTCTGGCTAATTCCATCACTCTTACTCCCGGGACTTTGACCGTGGATTTAACGGACGATGGCGGGGACCCCGCTTCGCGGGAGACCTTTTTGTATATCCACTGGATAAACGTCAAATCCGAAGACGTCGAGGAGGCGACCAGGTATATCGCCCAAAGGTTTGAGTGGTTCCTGAAAAGGATTTTCGAATAAGAGAAGATTAGCAGAAACTGAAGTTTTGCAAAAGTCTTGTAGAAATTAAAAGTACCTAAAGTTAAAAAAATAATCAATAATCAATAATCAATAATCAATAATCAATTGATTGAGGTGGCTATGATAACGTTATTTTACATCGGCTTATTTGTGTGTTGCTTCTTGTGCCTGTATCGCATAGGTCGCGGCCCCAGCGCTCCTGACAGAACCGTGGCTATTGATATTTTAGGCATAGTCATAGTGGGTTTCTGTGCTATTCTTGGACTGGTTACCAAAAAGGATTTTTATCTCAACATCGCTCTTGCCTGGGCGCTGCTGAGCTTCATCGGGACTATAGCGCTGGCAAAGTTTTTGGAGGGCAGAAGTTTTGATGAGTGATATTATTGGGTACATACTAATAATTGTTGGAATTTTGTTCGATATATTCGGCTGTATAGGCCTGGTTCGCTTCCCCGATGTTTACAACCGCTTGCAGGCCTCGACCAAATGTGTAACTCTCGGCACTATTTTACTGTTGGTAGGCGTCGCCGTCATTAGCGGTTTGGGAGCCATAAGCGCCAAAGCGATAATCTGCGCTGTTTTCATATTGATAACTTCACCTACCGCCGCACATGCAATTGCCAAAGGTGCTTATGCTTCCGGGGTGGCATTGTGGGAAAATAGCGTCGTTGATAAATACGCGGAAGAAAGTAAAAAATAAAAACGAAATACGAGATACGAATATGCGTTTACCAAAGTTAAGAGAGTTAAAAGAAGCCGTTACAGCGGTCTTTTCCCCGCGGTTTACCACTCGGTTTCCCGCTGAGCCTTGCGTGGTGCCGGAAAGGTATAGAGGCAAGCCTGAATTTGACCTCGATACCTGTATCGGCTGCGGTGCGTGTGTAAATGTCTGTCCGACCGAGGCGCTGACTCAAATTGACGACCTCGAAGCTAATCCGCCGACAAGAAAAATTACCCTTCGATACGATACCTGCATCTTTTGTGGCAACTGCAGGGACAGCTGCACGACGGAAGATGGTATAAAGCTCTCAAACGAGTGGGATTTGGCTACTCTGGACAGGGAAAGCACCATTGAAACCCACGAGTATGAGCTTCAGCTATGCGAAAAGTGCGGGGCGGTGATAGGCGCCAAAAAACATCTCATCTGGCTTTACGAAAAACTTGGCCCATTGGCCTATACCAATCCTTCACTGTTGATTGCCAAAAGCGGCGAGCTGCTTATCCCGCACCAATTGCCCCCCAGTGAAAGACCTGCCCCTGCACCTGGTTTGCATCGCCCCCGCTCGGGTTCAATTGGTGCGGGACAGGATATTGAGCAACAGCCTGATAAAGACATCCAGACAAACGATTTTATGCGAATCTTGTGCCCTAAGTGTAAATGCGAGCTGAATATCCGCCTGTAAAATTCCGTACTGCGTATTGCGTATATCGTATTGCGTACCAGGCATTGTGTGTATTTTACGCAATACGCGATACGCACCACGCACGACGAGATTGCTATGGGTGCTGACCAACGACTTTTCGAGCGGCTAAATAAACTACGCGATTCGGCGACGGTTATTGTCGGCATCGGCAATATACTAAAAGGTGACGATGGAGCCGGGCCGCTTGTTTGTGAGCGGCTTACCGGAAAGGTCTGTGCCGAGCTGATAGATGCCGGCACCGTGCCTGAAAATTATATCCACCCTATCATAAAAAAAGCTCCGCAGAATTTGATTATTATTGATGCTATCGACTTTGGGGCCTCGCCTGGAACAATAAGCATATTCGAACCTGAGCAGTTAAACTCGTCTGCTTTCTCAACGCATACGCTCTCGCCCCGCTTATTTGTAGATATGGTCTGCCGGAATATTAAGGGGGGCCCCAACGTTGATGTGTACTTTGTTGGAATTCAGCCTGCACAAACGCAGTTGGGCCAGTCTATATCCCCCGAGGTGGGCCGGGCAGCCCAACGGCTTGTGCGTGTCCTTACCGAGATTTTCCCGCTCGGAGAATAAATCGTGTTGCGTTCGTCTTTTTGCACCTTACCAACCGCAAGTTTTGCGTTTTTCGTCCTCTCAACAATGCGGGAATCAAGGAGAAGGCATCTATCGCGCTTTATGCCCGGATTGCTTTTCTGAGGTGGAATCTCTCCTGCAGCGGCACAGACGAGCCCCCCAAGCATGGCCACCATCGTAACCGTGGTTGCCATTACATTCCTTTTCTTGCTGCGTCCCTCTGAGTGTGGGAAAGATAGTTTTTATTTCAGGTAGGGATGATGGTAATCCCGAAATTTATATTATGACGGATTTTAGCAGCCGCCCTGATAATTAATCAACCTCGAATATACTTGTAACTCCGGTTATTTCTACCGTTGTTACACCGCTAAATGGAATCGTAAGAAGGTTTTTCACCGGGTCGTAAGTAAAGTCCACACCTTCTACCAAAGGAATGTCATTCTTTGTAACATTAGTATACGCTCTACAATATATATCCAGGGTACCACCGTATCCCAAGTCAAGGAAACTGATATCTACATTACTGATGTCCGACATTGAGCAGGCAATCGGTCGTACATTGCTGCCGGTATAGTAATCAAACGTATTAGCCGTATTGTCGTATGGGAAGAACTCTATCCTCAGGTGCGGAGCCCAGCCAGGTGTCCAGTTATTGTTAGACCGAAGAATATCACCTCGAGTTATGACCGCACCTTCCCTGACAAATAGAGGAATCACATCAATGGGAGCAGAGGCGGTTATAGTATCTGGCCCAGTATATGTCGTGTCTTTATCGTTATAATCCAGCCATTTGCCGGCAGGCAGATATACGTCTCGGCTCGTAGTACCATCGGTCACGACAGGAGCCACCAGAATCCCCGGCCCGTACATATATTCATCCCACATGTCATACAGGTTGCTGTCGTTCGGAAATTCAAAAATCATTTGCCGCATTACCGGCATGCCTGTCTGATGTGCTTGATACATACACGACTTGGTATAAGGAATCAAATCATGGTGTTCTTCGCACTGTTTGCGGGCGATGTCGATAAGGTTTGGCTCGGCATTATGTGGAAAGTCATCATCATACCACACTGTTCGGTCCGGGTCGATTAAAATCTCCATCATAGTACAGTAGGTGCTGAACTGGAACCACCGGGTAAACAATTCCTGATTCGTCGCGGTATATCCGCCGGTATCTGAGCCATAGTATGGGAAGTTGATGGCCCCGCAGCGAAGACCGTTCTTGATCGAGCCGGACAATCCGTCAAAATTGCTTTGCGAATCCCCATTCCAGACACCGACATATTTCCTGCTCTTATCGAAGCAGTTACGGGCATGGATGAGGTAGTCATTGCCGTAACGTTCCATTTGTCCATCGGCCGCTAATTTAGTGAACAGATATACAATCTCATTTTCGAGCGATTCCGGGCGTTCACCTTCGTGACCACGGTCAATTTTGTAACCTTTTATGCCCATGCTGGCAAAATAGTCCAGTTTACCTTTGAACCAGTCGTAAACCTCGGACCTGCGAACATCAGCAGCCGGCCTGGCTGAGTATCCCTCAAAGAGATAACCGAGAGCCAGTCCTTCGGTTAGCAGATCATTTTCACATCGGTTCGTTACCCACAGCATCATATTGTACCCCTTGGCATCCACGTAATCTATCATTGCCTGTGGTTCCGGGAACCGTTCCACACGCGGGTCGAAATCCTGATTACCCCATCCCCAGTCGCCGCTTGTATAGGGCCGGTCGATCCATATCGTCGAGGCGGGAATCTGATAGTACTGTAGATGATTGGCCGTGGCTTCTACATTATCCTGGGAACTATCGATCAGCCTGTCCTCAACCAGGTCCCAGTGACCAAGGTCCCGCCAGTCGGCATTCCTCCACCAGATAGAATCAAACGCCCAGTCCGGAGGCATCCATGCAGGGCCGGCCAGTTGATTAAACTCATTCATAATCTCGCCGTAGGAAGGTCCGTAAATGACATAATACTTCAACTGTTCCTCATCGAAATCAAAGCTGGTTTTTCCACCCTTGGCAATAGAATAATGGCCTAAAGCTACTGTATCGACGTAAACGCCGTATTTCTTGGATGTTATATAGTAAGGCGCACGGGCATTGGCAAAAAACGTAGGATACGCACGACCAAAACCGATTAAATCCCCATCGGCACCACGGTTGTCTATGGACCCACCCTGTGGCATCTCCCATATCCCGTAGTAATGCTCACCCTGGTCAACAAATTGTTCTTTAATATTTGAGGGGGAGGCGGTGTTGCAGCTCAGCAGCACCTGGATTACTTCAGGGTTCTCCAGTGAAAATGTTACGTGCCCCGTCTCGGATGTTCCCGCGAGAACAATATCCGCATCCATGGTGGAAGCAGTTGTCGTTATGTTATATGCACTCTCGGCGATGTAATCGCTGCCACCCAGGGTAAACTTTGTTTCCAACTGGTAAAGGAGCACCTGGCCGGTTGATTTCTCAGTGATAATAAAGGCATAAGGGTCTTTGTTCAGTATTAATCTCAGCTTGGTTGACTCCAGCACGGAGCCCTTCTCGGTCCAATCCTCAGCCATCCGGGCAAGATCAACCTGATTGACGAGGTCGTCGGCATTCAGGTCGGGACAACCGAAGCCCCAGCAGACCGGATCGCTCAACCACTCCTCACCCAGAACCCTCAGGTCCAGCAAATCAATTCGACAGTCCGCAGTAAAGTCACCCATTGGACAGTCTGGCTCCCTGACCGCAATTGTTACATCGTCAGTGGTAGACAGAAGGCTATCATCGGCTGTAATCTCCAACACATAAGTCCCGGCCTTGTCGAATGTCGCGACAGGATCTTCGGAAAATTCATCGGGGTCGAACTGAACCGCTGATCCGCTCGGACTGCTTTGTACACTCCAGGTCACTGTTACTTCGCCTGGAGAGACTGGTTTACCGTCGTCAGTGACGGTCGCATCCAGTTGCACCGAATTTTCGGGCCAGACGGTAATCTGAATATTGCCTGCATCCGCCACGGGCGGCAGATTGATGAGGCCGCTTGAGATTGCTGCAACGCCATACATATTCACCTGGGTTCCATCGTGCTGCTCCAGGAGAGTAATCGTAGTTCCGGCCGAAACTGCCCGCCAGTAGATTGTGTAATGCTCATCACCATTTCCTGGCGGGTTGTGTTCGA
>JAUXAH010000696.1 GCA_030614945.1 Phycisphaerae bacterium | reverse complement strand
TTCGAGAAAATAAAACCCGGATTTCCCAAGTAAAACCGAGCAAAAAATAAGATTTTGATATAATAGAGCTTATGGAGGGCGTTTAAGCCACAAGGGCGAACGGCAAAATCCTGAACCCTAATTGGGTTTGATTGGGTTTGTTTTCCCGGAGCCGGAAGGCGTCCTTGGTTTTCATAATCCTTTGTTAAATAGAAGTTTAAGTTCATTTTGGCCTTTCGGAAATTGGCTTTGAATTGGGTTTGTTTTTTTGGACTGTGAAATCATCTTTTTTTCTGTAATCCTTTGTTATAAGTGAGTTTACATTCATTTTGGCTTTTCGGAAATTGGCTTTGATTGGGTTTGTTTTTACCAAGTGTCCAATTGGATTTATTTTCATAAACCGTTGTATTATATGGATTTACATTCATTTGACTTTTCAGAAAATTGGGTTTGTTTTGCATAAAAAGGTGCGATTTGTAGAGCGTTCTCGACAGATGTAGAGGAGGGCAGAAGACAGAGGACAGAAGACAGAGGACAGAAGACAGAGGACAGAAGACAGAGGACAGAAGACAGAAGACAGAAGACAGAGGACAGAAGACAGAGGACAGAAGACAGAAGACAGAGGACAGAAGACAGAGTGGATTATAGGCAGGTAAATAACTGGATTCTTGATACTCGTTAGTTAAGAGTGAGCTAAACCCGCCATACGTGTGGCGGGTAAAGTGCCTAAAGTGAACTAAAGTTGGATTCTCGATGCTCATGATTGGTTCCGTCCAAGGAAGGCCGGATTCCGTTTCGCTCCAAGACTATTGGTTATTGGTAATTGGTAATTGGTTATTGGTAATTCACGAATCCGGGCCTGCTGGCCCTAAGGCCGTGCCACGCTGTGGCTTACAGATATGCAATCTGAAATGTTCTCCGCCTACTGGCGGGTTATCGTTTGCCTGCTGGCAAACATATAGGTATTTTAACAGAAATTTAAAGAAAAGTCAAGAAAAAAAGGGCAAAAAAATTAGCCACAGAGAACGCATCCCCGCTACTCGCTTGGCGAGTAAAGCGCGGGGACAGGCGAGAACGGAGAGAAGATTC
>JAUXAH010000550.1 GCA_030614945.1 Phycisphaerae bacterium | reverse complement strand
GGCATCCGTCGCAAGAATGGCCCCGCCGAGCCAAGTGAAGCCGACCCGCAGAAGGTCCCGCTAAAAATCGACATTAATCTGTATGTTCCCGGCCAGTTAATTGCGGACAAAAAGAAGCTCAGCCTGGAAAGCGGCGCTACTGGGGTCGGCATAACCAACGCCGTGGTGACCGAAGGTTTGGCCTATAACATCTATAACGCTGCCGGATTTATCTCCGGCCGCAGCGCCTGGGTCAAGGTCTACGTCAATGGCGACTACAAGGGACTCTATGTCAATGTCGAACAGGTCGATAAGGTGTACCTGACCGAGCACGGCATCGATAATGGCGGGTTTCTCTACAAGATAACCGAAACTCTCGGTGAGGTGCAGCGGACACGCGAGCTCGAAACCAGCCCGTTTATGTTCAACTGGTACCCGTTCGACCATGTGACCTACATGTCGGAAACCGTCCCGCCGCCAACTGATTGGCTCGTCCAGACACCCTGGCGGGTCAACATCCCGCATCTTTTGACCTTTGGAGCTGCTGAGAGCTTCATCGCCAACACCGACGGTACCGTCAACAAGATGAACAACTACTTCTACTACGATTGGTCCACTGAGCCGAATGATGACCCGACTGGTCAGCAGCCGCGACTGTATTTCCCCTGGGACCTGGATATGACGATGCAAACTGCCCAGAGTGAGCTCCCCATCATGAATACAGGCCTGCCCGGAGGACACTTAGAATGGGGGTTGATCGATGAACTGAAGGAGGACAAAACACCATTCGGCTATCCGACCTTCCAGGCCGATTACATCACCATCTACAAGAACCTGCTCAGTGGACCATTGGCCCTGTCTAACATGCTGGCGCTGGTCAATAATATCGAGACCGCCATTGCCGCCGAAGTTGACGCAGACCCTCACACGCTGCTTACGACGGTCAGGACGGCGGCCCAGGAATTCCAGCGTATCCGCGACTTCCTTACCGCAAGGACGGCCTCGGTCCTGGACCAGTTGAACATCTTTACCATCTCCGGTACAGTAACAGTTGATGGTTTGGGTCTTGCTGATGTGAACATGGCTGGCCTTGGTATTTTTACCAATATTAACGGCTTTTACAGTGCCACGGTTGACCCCGGTTGGAGTGGGACGGTTACACCGACGAAAGCTGGATATAGATTTGAGCCGGTCAGCACGACATACGCTAACGTTACCGCAGACCAGACGAATCAGAACTACACTGCAACTCCACCGATTACCTTGCTCGATGATGGTTTCGAGGGGACTGTCTGGGACGCCAACTGGAATGATATATCTCATAATTGGCTCAAAGATACCAGTACTTATAAAAGCGGTTCGGCCTCGGCCTGGGCAAACGACATCACTAATGGTTACTTCACGTGCGATGCCTTAGATACCAGCGATGTCAATGCCATTTATGTACGTTTCTGGGTTATGAAGGACGACATAGAGACAGGCGAATTCGAGCTCTATTATTATAATGGAACCAGTTACGTTTATATCACCGACCTTGACACCCTCGGCAGTGATGATGAATGGCTGCTTTACAGTGATA
>JAUXAH010000041.1 GCA_030614945.1 Phycisphaerae bacterium | reverse complement strand
TTTTTTGGTTTGTTTCCAACTGCCCTCTTAATAAATACGATAATGCTTGATTCCAGGTAATTTATGTCTTTTTTTTTCTTTGTACAGCCTCTAAATCCGTGTCAACATCCGCTGTTTTTTCCTGCTGCTGGCAGCGCATCGATCCCCATGCAAGTTGTGCTCTCCCCGGGGGGATCCCTTTTTTTTTTATTCCTGGAGGATCTGTCTACGGTGAGAACTGCTGAAACTCGAAACCAAGGAAGGTCTTAGCGTAGTTAAGCGTTTCGGGCGTTGTAGGGCATGTTCCGCGCCTTTCGTGTTCGTCTAACCAGGCTCCGAGCTCGTGGCGCTGATCGGGCTGCAGGTCAGGTGGAAATTCATAATTAAGATAGTGCAGGGCGTGCATTGTTTTACATGCTGCCGTGTAGTCGTGTTCGACTGATCCTTCACCTTCGAGCGCTTCGATCATGTACAGACTGCTTTCCACTGCGTTTGCTGCTCCTAAAAATCCGTGCCAGTTGCGCTTGTTCTCATAGCAGAAGTCTTGGAAGTTTTTCGTCGCGGCCTGGTAACCTTCCTCGAAGATCTCGTTATACGTTGACCATTTTTTGCCGGTCTGTGGATGTCGAACGCCATTTTCCGGAAGATCGCCCAGCTCCTCAATGACCTCGCGCGTCAAGATATTTGATGGCGCCGGCGCTTTGACTTCTACCAGGTGGATGTCCTCAGTCGCATCGAGGCAGTTCCACACAGAGCTGAATGTGCTTTCAATCTGCGCTGCTATGTTTCCGGCCGATAGAAACTTGAGCTTATCGGCCGCGTCCAGGAACGTCTGAAAGCTGAGCACATTAGCCAGGCCACTTAACGCCTTCTTCCCCATGCGCTCCCAATGTCCCATGTCCGGCCATGGATATTTAACTGTCACGGTTTCACCTGTCACCATCCGGACGTTGCCGGCAATTATGTCAACTGGCAGGGCCATGATCGGACCAAGACAGAGCCCTATGCCGAAAATATTGTCGGTTGTTTGCAGGCCCTCGATGATATCGCCTGCAGTCAACCGTCCCTTCCGGAGTTTCTCCGCATATTTCGCCCGGGCTTTCTTGCTGAACGGATTGAGCTCTGTAACCGAGTCTGTAACTCGCTTCCTGCGAAGCGGGACCATTTCGGGCGCGATAAGCGTCTCGGCCAGGTTCAGCAGCTCGGCGGTACCCATGATCCAGCCGAGTGGACCGGTAAGCAGTTTACCGATTGTCCGGGGCAAATATGGAACTGCGATTTTTCCGATTGCCGCGATCGTTGACATGGCGTCCTCCGCATCATCGAGCGAGGTCATGATCGATGCCCTGGCGTTGAAGATCTCCGGCGCGGGACTTGCTAGCATTGAAAGAAAGCGCTCCTTGCGCCGCTGCTTCATGTACTTGATTTCCTCGTACCTGGCCGGACCAAGCAGACCGTAATCTTTCGCCTTCCAGATTTTTTCTTCAACCAGGCTTAACGGTTCGTAGATCGGCAGGTGAATGATGTCCTCAAACCCGGGAATCGTGATCTGATAGCCATATTTGGCGATGTAATCACGCTTCATCTTAAGGAATTCTTCCGTCGGCATTCGGATCGGTCGGAACGGAGCGGTCCATTCTGGCATTATTTCACCTTTTACGTAGAAAACGGCTTCGAAAGAGGCCGGAGGTTCAACGATCTCGGGTTTGCGCTTAGCTAACCCCTGGCCGAGTTGTGATATATCACCTGGAAGGCGGAGGCATGGAGTACGTGACGATTCCGTACTTAGCTGCAGATGCAATTAAGTCCGTATCGATAAAATCACACACAAGGACCATCTTCTCGATTTTTGCAATCTGAGGATCCTCGAGCCACAAAGCGGCATAAGTCATTAATTGACCAATGGCGCGAAGACCTGGCGTCGTTGCTACCTCGATGATCCAGACTTCATCTTCAGTTTCCCCTATCGCGTCCGCGCGTTTAGCCAGGTTCGCACGCCACATTCTCTTCATGGGGTCTTTTGCCTCCTCCGGAGAGAGAAAAGGGCCCCCCAAGAGCACGTCGTAATACAACCGGGTGAAAACATGGGACCACGTCTCTAAAAATCTGTGCCACACCGGCACGTCCTGTCGAAGCATATGCGGAGGACGTCCGCGCCAATCTAGCGGATACGCTTTTCCAAGTGTGGTGGGCAAATTTCCAGCTCCTTCTTAATCCAGCATATGTCAGTTGAGATCTTAGCCAGGCGAATTTCCAGCCTGGCGAAGTAGATGATCAGGGCCAGGACAAACGGCAGGCTCTGCAGCAAATAGTCTATCATACAGTTCCACCTATTTTGGTGATTCTGCGGATTTTAGCAGGGAATACCCAAAGCCCGGTCCAGATATGAGTCCCGTCGAAACAGATACTATCGGCATAATCTTCCCCCGAGGCCAGGGTATACACTCTATAAGACCCATCGATGGGATCCATCTTAATGATCTTGGCCGGGTCTGTATCAAGCCCGATCCAGATATGAGTCCCGTCAAAACATATGCAGTATGCATAATCTTCCCCCAAGGCCAGGGTATAAGTCGTATAAGACCCATCCGCTGGATCCATCTTAATGATCTTGGCCGGGGTTGGAAGAAGCCCGGCCCAGATATGAGTCCCGTCAAAACAGATACAGTTAATTTCAAATTCCCCCGAGGCCAGGGTATAAGTCGTATAAGACCCATCCGCTGGATCCATCTTAATGATCTTGCCCGGGGATATAAAAAGCCCGATCCAAATATGAGTCCCGTCAAAACAGATACTATCAGCATTATTTTCCCCCGAGGCCAGGGTATAAGTCGTATAAGACCCATCGATGGGATCCATCTTAATGATCTTGGCCGGGATTATAGCAAGCCCGATCCAGATATGAGTCCCGTCGAAACAGATAGAGAAGGCTTTATTCTCCCCCGTTGCCAGGGTGAAGGTCTCGGTTTTCCTCAACGAATATTGCAAAAGCGGTGATCGATGCCATGGGTGGACCCACGGCTTGGCCTCGTGTTCTGTTATATCGAATGGAGCCGGCGCAGGCGGATATATTGAAAGCTGGTTAGGCATATTACTTGCTATAAAGATTTCATATAGTATTTAAATTGGGACATACTGAGGACCAGTACAATCCCGTTCCCCTTATTCTCGACGTTCAAATAAAACGCCTTTGTCGCGTCGGTAGTTCCGTCCGGCAGCCCTGTTGTGAGAGAACCGAGCAACACGTCGTCGATGTAAAACTTGACGGTTGTGCCATCAAAGATAAATTCAAACGATCGTCCGCCCGAGCCGGTTGAAACCCATACGTCTTGACTTTCCGTTGTGAGTGTTTCATTGCTGTTATCACCGACCGAGCCCCATGCCATGCCGCCGATGATTTTAAACCCCATATGACGTTCAACTCCGGGCAGTCCGGAGATAATATCGACGTGTGATAAAGCGTTTTCATTGTTCAGGTATTTTATTTCGACTTTTAACCTGCGCTCGTGGGTCCATCTTGGGGTAGTTTGCCAATTATGAGGAGTTTTCAGGACGGTAGCAACTGAGTTAGCATCTGCGTTGGTGTCCAGGATAAGGCCGGTATGGTCAAGGGTAATTTCGCCGGTACCTACAACGTTCGTATACCAACTATCAAGGCTTTCTGGCAACGGAGCGAAAAAGATACCTGGCGCATCGAATAGATTTACGACGCTATTTTCACCGGAGATCATCTTGATGACTGTAGCAGGCGGAGTACTTGGCCAGGTAAAGACGTTCGGCATATACCTAACCCCCTTCCCGGAACCAACCTACAGCCTTGACGCGGGTGGGCGTTGCCGCTGCCCATGTGGACAACGTGGCTTTGATCTTGAGGGTATTAAAATCGAGGGAATAAAACGAATCTTCGAATAATTCGAGCTTGTCGCCGTACGCTTTAACAGCGTCACGTGTGAGTTGATAATCAACTTTGCCTCCATACGTGAACAGATCGATCCTGGACACCTGCTGGGTAAAAGTGAGCTCAACATGTGGGCGAACCTCGTAATCTTCACCTGAGTCCATAATATCAGTGTCAATCGTGAGGTCTGTCTCTGAGTTGACCAGGGTAACCAGGGCGTAGGTGTCGTCTGTTGTATTCTTGACAGTATCTTCCTTCTTAACACCGTCTGTCTGGAATGTTGCTGCAGAGTCAATGAGGTGATAGGCAGTTCCGGACGTATCAGATCCGGTCGGCAGCCCTTCAAAGTCGTGTTCGTGTTTCTGGTAGTCGTCAAATGCTCCTCCGCGGGGAACCGTCGCAATCGATCCGTCTTCAGTGCATTTGACGACTACCGGCCCGTATGGTCCCTGCCCGACCAGACGCGCCAGGACGCGCGAAATAATATTATCGATGTAAACCCAAGGTACGTACGTAGGTTCGAACTCGAGATCAGTTTCAAACAGATCCTCAGATACAATTTTCTGAAAGACCTTTTTAGGCGTTACACCCTTAACCTCCGGAGGCTTTCCCATTTCAATATCTCTCGTTAAGAGATTATTTCATATTCATAGGCACCGCGCGCCCTGACTTTGGCATCTGCGCACTTGATTGCAGCCATGAATATTTCTCCAACCGGTATATCGATGTCAACAGGGATAACTTTCGTCATCGGGTCGGAAAGAACGGCAGCCGTCTCCGTGCTGATCCTTGATGGTATCATTTTTACAGGGATGTCAAAAACCTTAGCTCTCTCATGCCATCCCTGGAAATCCGCTTCTTTCGTCAAGAAATCAGCCTCTGCAACATTGGGATATCCATCGATTTGCGTGTGGACCGCGACCAGGCGTTTCGGTTCAGCCTCCGTGGACTTTAGTCCAACATCGTAGGTGATTGCGTTGGTATCACCTACGATTCTAAATGATTGGAAGTATTTCATTTTAATTTTCCTCCTGGTCAGTCGAGCCTGGTCACGCGTTCGATCAGACAGATTTCATGGTTTGCTTGCGTTATGTCCGGTGCAGTTCCCTTCATGATCGTAGTGACGTATATTCCAAGTTCATCACCTGGCGCAAAAATTAAGGGCGGGTTAAACATAAATGGGTCTTGGAGATCATACTCCGATTTATTACCGATCAGAGAAAAACCCTGGGCAATCGAGTCTGATCGGCCTTCCAGACTGTATTGCCGATTATGGAAAAGGATC
The DNA here is from genome assembly GCA_030614945.1 of Phycisphaerae bacterium. The sequence continues at coordinate 6,170 of JAUXAH010000041.1, read as the reverse complement.
CCTTGACGATCCTCATCAAAGAGTACTTCGCGATCCTTAATCAGCTTTAGAAACTGCGTGTAATTATAGTGATTGTCTCTGTTTCCCCGGGGAGCGAACGGACTTGCGCAAATACCTAACAGCTCGATTTGATATTTCGCGGGGACGTCAGCACCAAACGGAAAGCTCGGGAACTCCGCAGGGCTTATGCTCGTATTATATATCGAATCGCCATCGATATTAATAGCTGCACCACAGTTGCCGTAGTTTAAAAATACATACACTGGCGATTTTGAACCGTTCTGCATTTCTGAGGTCATATCGCCGGCCTCGTGTATCTCGTATGTTACGACCTGGATTGCTTTTGTTTGTTTCACGCCGGTGATCTTGAACGTCTCACCCTCGGCAACCGGGAAGCCCTTCCAGAGCCCTTTTTTCGTCAGATATTGAAGTAAGGTTTCTTGTCTGCCACCGGTGACCATTTGCATAGCCTCATTAACATCCACGACGTCATCAGGCACACTTGCGTTTATAGCAGCAATATGAAAGTGAGTATTTTCATTGTTAGCGTTTCTGAGCGGATAATGTGCGTCAGTGGCTATGCTGGATCCGCAATCAGCTCTTAGCCTGTGGCTGTGCTGGTTCCAGGCTGCAAGCCGGAAAATGTGGCCTCCAGCGTCTCCGCCCGTACGAAAATACCCAACCGTAGTCTTATCGGTTCTCATCGTTGAGTATGACGTTTTTTCGTAATGCGTCATGATGTTCTTGATTAGAAATGACTCGCCTGGTCCGGCCACAAGCTCGAGGTCGTTGTCGTCAAGGACAGTCTTAATCGCAAAGGGTTGTGTAAGTGCCATATTATTTACTCCTTTCCTCATCTTCCGTGCCCGCGATCCGGCAGATAAGATTGACAACCAGGTCATCCACCGGCGTGGCGGTTTTTTTAGCCATCGCCTGCAGGTACGGACATAAAACCCGTAACAGGCCTAAAAGCATCTTTTCCAATTTGTACCTCCAGTTTTATCCCGCGATTTTCTTCGCAACCAGGGCGTCGACGACTCGTTTCACACGATCCAGATTTCGGGGATCCCGTTTCGGAAATCGGGGTCCAAGGTCGACGGCCAGGATCGCTTCCCGATAGGGAGCGAAACCCTTCTCGTAATCGGGACCGGCGATGTACACGCCTTCCGCAAACCGGCCAGGCCCTTTCTTAAGGGACTTATCTTTCCATTTCGTCGTGCCGGCCTTCGCCACGCCCTTAACGAATAGTCCCTTAGCGTGAGCAGCATCAACCCCCGCCTTATAGTTGGCTGCTGCCGCTTCGGTTTCTGCCGCCCAATCGCGCCGGGGATTCTGGATACCAAGTTTATAATCCTCGATTCTGCCCGGGGTGACCCTGGTCCATTTGTCCCGGATCGCTGCTAACGATTTAATCTCTGCCATAATACCCCCCTGTCAAAGTATTAAAAGTTTTAATAGATGGTATTAAAAGATTTAATAGTTGTCAAGGGTGGAAGTCAACCTGGTTGACTTCCAAAAATCCGGCTGAGTGACCTGATCTGTCACAGTGTCAGATCAGGTCATTTGGTGCGGCCGCTCGCGGAGATCCCCGTGATCGACCGTAGTGAAGTTTAGGGCAAATTCGGGCGCAAACCCGCATAAACAGCGGGTTTAGACTGCGAACTTCACTACGGTCGATCGAGCGATTAAGCAGGTTCCGGATCAGTGATAAATTCTTTATAAGTGACCCCATTTGAACCGTTCGAATATCTGTTTTCTCCGTTCGAGTACGAATACCCGTTCTGTTGATCGCCGGTAAAGCTGATTGGTTGCAGGCCGAACCGCTTGCGAAGCTGTTTCATATGGAAGATCGCAAGGGACACGCCCTTGCGTACAAGATAATAGCAGCCTTTTAGCGTGATACACGATGCGGACGTGACCAGGTGTATTCTGCCGAACTTATCCCGTTTATGCCGCTTCCAGGTCTTAATGTGTCCCTGGGCGCGGAGGTCATGCAGATGATAATTGAGTTGTCTTCGAGAGATCTTGATCTTGTGATACTTCAATAGCAATTCCAGCATGTGCGTTTGAGAGGAATAGCACCAGAGAGATTTGTACCGCCGCATAACAAAAAAAACCGTAATCAGAATCGCATATTTCGTGTTCTTCATGGCGCCGTACCTCCTTAAATTAACGAGTGATATCAAGGGAACGTCGAAGTCATTATGGTTTTTTCTTTAGCACATTTGGATATGTTTATCATTCTTAAAAATATGACAATTCTCAGAATTGTTATTCATATTAAAAACCGTCCCTTCCAGGGCGCATCTGGTTGCTGCAGGAGACGGTCGTTTTTTGTGCGGATCTGCGTAGAGAATGGCGAATGGAATCCGGATTGACGGATTTCTGAGTTCCTTTCTGCCGGCAGCACCCGAAAATTTCGCGCAACATAATATAATTTACTGATGTAATCAGTATTATGTGAAGGTAATCTTCACTACGGTCAAAGGCACACTTTTCCAGGCACTTGCCGCCCCCTGGGCGGGCACAAAAAAAGGGCCCCGGAGATCCGGAGCCCTCCATCCCTTCGTGTTGGTATTGTATTAGAAAAATATCAGGGGTCGTGTCTCCAGCTGCGCGACAAGTGCGCAGAAATATTTTGACCCCCCGTCTCCTGCCTTCTTCAGACTCTGTAATTTTGACACAATGGTCTGGGTCTCCAGCTTGCGAATCTTAACGATTCGCTTTCCCTTCTTCATTTACAGTCACCTCCTTAGGGCTCCGGAGATCCGGAGCCCGATTTTCGGACTTGGCGGCAGGTTGCACCGTAGTCCTAAGTTACGGCAGTGGTGAAAGGGTTTCCGTATGGCTGCCGTCTTCGTCGCAACCGGTGCATTTTGACCCTTCATGCCTGTACGTCACCGAAACGGGCACCTTTCGTTTGTTTGCGTGCTCTTGTGCTATTTTCTGCGCTTCGCGCTCTGCCACGTACTGTTTGCCAACTTCGTGATCAATGTGGTGTCTCCACGTTTCATTGTTTGTCTTGTACGTTGCCATCATAATTCGTACCTCCTCTAAACGTTGTTTTAAGTAAGAATTAACTCCTTACTATTTTCATAACACCGTGAAATAGTAAGTAGTCCCGCGGGAATCTCCTAAGACGAACGGCCGCGTAGCAGGCCTGAGAAAGGAGGATGTCCCGCATCCTGTGTGGCCGGTTGCGTGCCCTAAAATCGGTAGTCGATTTTTGGGCAACCAGAGGACGCCTCCGAAATTCTGTGCGGTCAAGATTGTGACTGCTTAGGTGGTAGTGTGGGTGAGGGGTTCCCGCCTCCTGGACTGTGACAGGCGCTTAACCTGGCCCTGGCTCTGGAAGTAAGAGACCGGGGAAAGAAATTTGGGTCCCGCTACTGTGGGTACGTAGTAAATTTTTTTCCCGAGGCTCGTGTTATTCTGATAGCCTGGCGCTGACCAGGATAAGCTTGCGAATACCACGTTAGCCGTCAAAATCTTGACCGCAGTCCTTAAATCCCCCTGGGGGGTTTGGGGGGTCTTTGAGACGCTCAAATAATCAAGACCGCCGGATCGCTCTCCGGATCGTGGCATATCCCTAAGTCCGCCCAGAGCTCTTCAATTTCTTTCGGGATCTCAAAGTCAGCCGCCTTGAGTGCCCGGTAGTATGTATTTGCGATGCGCGTAATAGCGCCCTTCATGGGGACTATTGTATTTAGCTCCATCAAGTAGCGTGCGATCGCTTGCGTCACAATAAAAAGATCGAGAGCTGACAGTTCTACCGCAACCGGGATCCAGTCCTCATACAGTAAATCTAATTTTGCCATATGTCCCCCCTTTCAGGTGTTTTTGTCCTCACGTGCAAGACTGTGATATCCGTTGCGAGGCACAGCGCCGCGCACGGCTTTTTATCGTCGGTGAAGATAACGATCCACATATCAAGATCGTCAAGCCATTTGCCCTGTCCCTGGCGGCCGTAATCTCTGTGGCTGATCTTCGTGATCTTAACGAGTGGATTATAATTAATCATTGTCCTGAGTTTGCCATTTCGCCAACAATTTCACTGACAATTCTAGTCAACTCGCTTAACTGTTCTTTAATAGCAAGAATATCCAAATGGCTCCCGTTGATACGATATTCCAGCCCCAAGATACGCTCGTTTAGTAATTTCATTCTGCTTTCTTTATCATTTTCCATTATTCATCCTGACCAGGAAACTCTGACAACACCTCCTGAGGTATATTGTCCTTACCCGTTATTCCTCCCCGGATCCGTACCCCGGCCAGGAAGATGTCGGTAAAGCAGGTGATACATATCGTGCACAATTCTTCCCAAGAATCTTTATAACCAGACTCAGCTTTAATGAGTCGGAAGATCGCGCCGTCCTCACTAAAAGTCGTCATCCTTCCACACAGATTGCACTTTTCTTCCGGTTCCTCCATTACACACCCCCAAAAGGATAATATCCTTTAAGACTTGACAAGTCAACAGCAATATGCAAGGTTGCCGGTATGGCAAAATATGTTGTCAGAGTTTCCTGGTCTGGTGGTCAATGCCGGATCTCACTCCCGCGGATACTCGTTGACCTGAAAGGTTGGCGCGGGACAAAATACGTCACTCTCGATGACCAGTCAGAAGAAGGGATTATCATAAGGAGATTTATTGATGGTGCGAGCCTCAAAAGCCACGGTAAAAGCGGTCAGGATGAACCTGATCGATCGCCCGAAAGAGGGCATACGGATGGAAGTCGATCCGGAACGGATTGATGAGCTGGCCGCGTCGATAGACGAACAAGGTCTGCTTCAGCCGATCGTGTTACGAAAGGCCGGTGACCGCTACGAGATCGTAGCCGGTGACCGTCGATACCTTGCTCACGAGAAGCTGGGGCGGACCCATATAACCGCGACTGTCCGCGAAATGTCTGATGTCGAGTGCGCCCTTGCCAGGGCCACGGAGAACCTCACGCGCGCGGACTTGACCCCTCTCGAGGAGGCGGCAATATATTTCGACCTCCTGGACAACCGCGGCCTGACTCCTGAACAGATCGGCAAGCAAATGGGCAAGAAGGCAGGGACCATAATCCGGAGAATGCAAATCCTCAAAATGGCTCTATGCCTGCAAAAAGCAGTCCATGAGAAAAAAGTCTCTGTGAGCGCGGCCGAGGAGCTGGCTGTGATCAAGGACATTGCTTCCCTCGAATACTACTTGGAATGCGCTGTTGAGCATGGCGCGACAAAAGATGTTTGTCGGTTGTGGGCCAAGGACTGGAAAGACTCACAACGGCGCAAGGACACCGCTGGCGAGGGGGGTAGCTTGCCACAAGCGCCTTTTGAAAGTAAGCCGATCTATATAACGTGTGACACGTGCCTCGGTGCGATGGAGCTGGGGCAGGAAGTTGTTTTGCGCGTTTGTCAAGGGTGTGCTAAGTCCATAAAAGATGCGATTTCACAGTAATTTTTCTAAGCGGAGGTATTGCACATGGCACAAGTTGAAGAAGTCAGGCTTGAAACTGAGCGCCTGGTCAACCTCGTAAGAGGTTTCGGCTGGGACATGATCGAGCAAAAGATTGCGGACGGGGTTTTAACGGTTACACTGCAGAAAAAGGTAGCAGTAACGGAAAAGCCTCCTCCGACATGATAAACGGGCCTGTAAGGCCCAGTTTGCCAGCGCGGCCTCCGGGCCGATCCCATACTTGGCGCGCGTTTGTGACCTCTCACGCGACGTCGAGCTTTCAAAGCTGCGGAACATATCTGCCCGTTCCGAGTGTGCTGTTAGTAGCGGTCTACAAGGGGCAGCTTGGGATTCCAGGACTGCAACGGTTGGCATGCGTGAGTTTGGTCACCCGCTCCTCAGGGTGGCCAATCTCACAATACCCTTTCTGTCACCTACCTCCCTGCATAATCCCTAAGCTGTACAAGGTAAAAAAAAGACATAAATTACCCCCCCTCGGCCAGGCCTGCCAAGCATGCGTCCTGTTGGAAAAAACCAAAGAGTGCGGGGGTCTGGCCAGGGTCACCCCTCAGGCTCCAGCCGGATTTTTTCAGCACGAAGTGCGTTATGACAAAATCCGGATGGACGGGGTGACCCTGGCCAGACCCCCGCACTCTTTGGTTTTTTCCAACAGGACGCATGCTTGGCAGGCCTGGCCGAGGGGGGGTAATTGATGTCTTTTTTTTACC
>JAUXAH010000312.1 GCA_030614945.1 Phycisphaerae bacterium | reverse complement strand
ACCTTTGGCGACTTACTTCTAACCGGACCTGCGCCAAATCCCGATGCTATCGGGACAGTGCTTATAAAAAACGCTAAAATCGAAATTGCAAGTCCCTTGCCCATATCAATAATCAATATCGAATATCCGCTTGTGGCCGAATCAATTCTACAACCTCACCTGGCCCATCCGCCTGCTTTACGTATCGGCTGCTGTCGGGGTCGTCGGCTGCAATCAAATCGACCAGCGGCTTCCAAAATCCGCCTACAAGTATAATCGGTTTATCTGCTTCGAGAAATCCTTTCTTTTTCAATTCCCAGACTTTTGCCAGTTCCAGCAGCGTTCCCGTTCCGCCGGGCAGCACGACATATCCCTGCCCCAGTTTTATCAACGTATCAAGTCGTTCATCGAGCGAATCGGCAGCAATTTCGCGACTGATATACTCATTGGGCTTTCCTTTGAAAGCTGAGCAGGTAACGCCAATAATTTCACCGCCGGCCTCGGCTGCTCCTTTGGCCGCAGCCAACATTGTCCCGCCATATCCGCCGTTGGCGACGGTGAAGCCGGCCTGAGCCAGCAGTTTGCCCGTTTCGTAAGCCAGCGTATAAGTCGAATCGCCGGGTTCTGCTTTGCCTGTCCCGAAAATAGTTATCATTTTTTCATTCATTACTTTCTTCAGGGGCTCAAATTATTGAAAAAATTTCAAAATTCAGGGATACCAGGAGAAATCCGCATTCTTAATGAGCGATACAGGGCTCGAACCTGTGACCTGCTGATTAAGAGTCAGCTGCTCTACCAACTGAGCTAATCGCCCCAACTACCGGCAAATTTCCGCTTACTCTACATCCAACAGGCCGGTATTGCAAGAAAATTAGGCGTAGATCTCTTAATCCGGTAATGGCCTTTTATTGACCCTGAGCCGCGAAAAGGTAAGGTTCCTGCTCGTGCTTCGCAGCGCTTCGCAGAGTAGTAGCGGACCGCAGCTTTCTCTGCTCGCCTTGGGTAGGGTGGCGCGAAACACTTCCCTAAATTAAAAGACCTGCAGTACAGGTTTTGGACCGGCGGATTAGAAAGTTTAGCTGAATTCGAAAGGTGCTGATAGGTTCCACCCTTTTTTCTACGGCATTTTTTACTATGGAAGAGGGTTGACATACCATATTGGTCTTTTACAATGGCAATAAGGAAGTTGTTCTTTAAAATTTCGATACTCCTTGTAGGGGCAGCCCTTTGTGGTTGCCCTGATGGCTACCCGATAAAAAGGCCGTGCTAAGCGGGGTGTTAGCGGTACCCTGTACTCGAAATCCGCTATAGCGAGGCTGAATTCTTTTCTGAGGGCTGACCAGCTGAGCCAATATTGCCATAAGCGGCGTTGATAGTCAGGTCCCATGTAAATGAATGACGTGAACCTGGTCAGGCCGGGAACGGAGCAGCCATAAGCGCCAATTCGTTGGCCATGGAAAAACTTGGCTGGAGTTGGCTGTGGCAACAAACTCGGCGAAATCAGTTCGAAGAAAAGTGCACGGCCTTTCTTGACGTATGAATTTGACTTGACAACGGTCGTTTCATAACGCGGTCTCGCTTAGACCCCCACGAAGGCCGACCAACATTTGGGGAGAATATCACTCCCCCGCGCAGGTACGATTTGCACATTCTATTCCGCGGACTTTTTCACAGCGTAAAGTTTCTTCATTGTAGCAACATAGAGCACGCCGTTAGCAGCAACGGGTGTGCCGTGCATGGGGCTGTCCAGCTCAATTGAGCTGATGACCCTCTTATTCCTGCTCGCAGCCAGCACCCAGAAATCCCCCCGGCGCGTGCCGACATAGACCTTTCCATCAGCCACAAGCGTCGATGCCCAAATCTCTCCCTTGGTCTTATGGGTCCAGTAAGGCTTGCCGGTCTCGGCATCTACACAGTGTATCAGTCGCCCGCAATCCCCAACAAAAACCAGGCCGTTGTAAATGGACGGCGTAGAGCAGCAGTGGCGCTCCAGCGGATACGACCACACCTCACCATCGTCAGTGATATCACCGGTCCTGGTTGCATCGATGCACTTCAGCCAGGCCTGGTGTTTGCCCCACCAGATGTCACCGCCTACCGTTACATATACACGATTGCTGTGAAACACCGGCATACTCTTGATATTACTTGGGCTCTCGCGGCGGTTTCCAATATATTGGTGCACGTTTTCTTTTGGCGCCGTAGCGTCGCAATCGAAACGCCAGACATTTTTTAGTTTTTTCGCTGCTTCCGCCGCTGGAGTCCGGCAAGCCATCGTGCCGGATAACGCCTCAAAGGCGTAGCAGACACCGTCGCCGCCACAGAAGAATACCTGCCCGGCAGTTTGCTCCGGCAAACTGACGGGACCGTTGACACCGTTAGAGACTTTTTCCGTTGGGTCTCTAACGGGGTTGACTTCGCCCAGTGCGGGCGATGACCATGTGCTATGGAATGTCCTTGGACCAATCTGCTCATCATCTTGAGCTGCGAGCCGTCCTGTTGTCTTGTCGAGTACTATCAGACTCGGGGCGTTGGGAGCGTAAACACGTTTATGGGCACTGTCAAGTCCATTGCTCGTGTTGACGTACAGAAACTCCTTATGGAGGAGGATAGAGCTATGTGCCGAGTCATGTTGGTGAATTCCCACCTCGGCAGGCATGTCGAAAAGCCAGATTATGTCCGCGTCCGTCTTGGTTACCTCCAGGGGCTCAACACCGGGCGGGGTCATATGCCGGCCTTCGTCTTTGTATGGTCCATCGTTGCCGTCGGCCTGGCCATTGAGGTCGAGGCACATTACTTCCCCGCGATTGCTCACGATATAGACCCGGTTGCCTTCAACAGTAGCCGGCGAACAAATACCCACTCTTGGCCAATCCATGTAGAGGGGGTTTGGAAGCTTGGGAACGACGAGCTGCCAGCAAAGGCTCCCGTCTTTTTCGTCTAAGCACAACAGCACGCCGCGGTCTCCCTTGTGCCGAGGGTCGCGCGGCTTGTCGTTGTTTGTGCCGATATAGACCTTGCCGCCGGCCACCACCGGCGTGGAGTAGCTCTGCGTACCCAGTGGAACCACCCACTT
>JAUXAH010000397.1 GCA_030614945.1 Phycisphaerae bacterium | reverse complement strand
TTGTCGATCATTTCCTCAAAGGTAATCTTGCCGGCCTCATAGAGCTTCCAGAGGTGCTCATCGAGAAGCTGCATGCCGAATTTTTTTCCTGTTTGAATGCTCGAATCAATTCGGTAGGTCTTGTTTTCACGGATAAGATTTGAAATGGCTGGTGTTACGAGCATAAACTCATAGGCGGCCATTCTTCCGCTGCCGGTAGCTAAAGGACAAAGTGCCTGACTGAGTACAGCTATTAAGTTGATGCTTAACTGAATGCGAATCTGCTCCTGCTGGTTGACGGGAAAGACGTCAATAATTCTGGTAATCGTTCCAGCGGCGCTTATTGTATGCAGTGTGCTAAAGACGAGGTGTCCTGTTTCAGCGGCCCTGATGGCGGATTCGATTGTTTCGAGGTCCCGCAATTCTCCGACTAAAATCACATCAGGGTCCATTCTTAAGACTCGTCTTAACGCCTCGGAAAAGCTGGGGACATCGATGCCGACTTCCCGCTGGTTAATAATGGATTTTTTATGGGTGTGATAATATTCTATCGGTTCCTCAACGGTTATAATATGGCGGTCAAAGTTTTCGTTAATATAGTTTACCATACAAGCCAGAGTGGTGGTTTTGCCGCTTCCGGTCGGGCCTGTAACCAGAAACATCCCCCTCGGCCTGCGGCACAAAGCAGCGCAAATCTTGGGCAGACCTATTTCCTCAAAAGTCATAATTTTTGTTGGTATCAGGCGCAAGCACAGCGTGATGTTACCCTTCTGTCGAAAGACGGAGACTCGAAACCTCGCTTCATCGCCGTAGGCAAAGCCGTAGTCGGTTCCTCCTTCTTCCTGAAGCTCCTGCTGATTTCGCTCAGGGGTTATGCTTTTCATTAAAGCAACAGTATCGTCCGGCTCAAGAACCTTTGTTTCGAGGGACCTGAGATGGCCGTCTATTCTCAATACCGGCGAGCGGTCAACAACAAGGTGTATATCTGAGGCCCCTTGTGAGACGCAAGCCTGCAGTAATCTGTCCATCTTAACTCTTGCCACATCTTGAGAGTCATTAACTGTTGCCATTTGCGAATCCTTAATAACTATATTTTGTTTAATCTACGAGCACGCCTTCTGTCTGGGTTATTCTGACGATTTCGTCCGGCGTCGTTGTTCCTCTAAATACTTTAATCTTGCCGCTTTCCCTCAGAGTTCTCATTCCGCAAGCTTTCGCCGCCTTTCTCAATTCGTTAGTAGGCGCCTTTGCAAAAGCCAGCTCTCTTATTTCGCTGTTTAGTTCTACCATCTCAAATATGGCGATTCGGCCTCTGAAGCCGGTATACTGGCACTGGCCACAGCCGGTCCCCTTATAGAGCGGATGTTCTTCGATATCTTCTTGAGTAATATCGAGCGAACGTAAAACATAGGGGTCCGGATTTTCATCAATTACCTTGCAGTTTTCGCAAATGACTCTTACGAGTCTCTGTGCCATAATGGCCTGTATCGAGCTTGCCACGAGGAACGGCTTAACACCCATATCTATTAGACGCGTAATTGCGCTGGGGGCATCATTGGTATGCAGGGTGCTGAAGACCAGGTGTCCGGTGAGGGCTGCCTGAATTGCGATATCCGCTACGATTCCGTCTCGAATTTCTCCGATGAGTATAATATTAGGCGCCTGTCGCAGCATTGCGCGGAGAATTCTTTCAAATGTCAATTTGATATCTTCTTTGACCTGAACCTGGTTCATTCCGTCGAAGTTATATTCCACAGGGTCCTCAGCGGTAATAATTTTCTTGTCCGGCGTGTTAAGTGCCTGCAAAGCGGCATATAGGGTAGTAGTTTTACCGCTGCCGGTCGGGCCTGTAACCAAAAAGATACCGTTGGGCCTTTTGATTATCTGCTGAAAATGTTCATAATCATCCTGTTCAAATCCCAGGGCTTCTATGCCGATGTTGACGGCATCGGGGCGTAGAATTCGCAGCACTATACTTTCGCCGTGATTACCCGGCAGAGCCGAAACACGAAAATCGATGTCCTGTCCTCCAACGACGCGTTTAATTCGTCCGTCCTGCGGCAATCTCTTTTCGGCAATATCCATACCGGACAGAATTTTCAGGCGGGTAGTGAGCGGTGCCTGCATATTCTTTGGAATGTTGTCTTTTTCCAGGCAGACGCCATCAACTCGGTATCTTATGCGTACCCTATCGGCCATTGGCTCTATATGGATATCGCTGGCCCGCATAAAGCAGGCATTATCTATTATGAGATTAGCCAGCCTGACAATGGGCCCGTCGTCGGCGCCGCCTGCAGCTTCTACCCGAAGGGCTTCTGCCTGCAGCTCGTGACCGGCCTCGGTAAGCTCGGCGGCGGTTGCGTCAATACTGTGTTTTAGTCTGTCATCTTCCTGCCTTTTTACT
>JAUXAH010000004.1 GCA_030614945.1 Phycisphaerae bacterium | reverse complement strand
GAGGCGTCGGGGATCCCGCGGGAAACGATTTACAAAAAGGTCGTGAAGAAGAGAGACAAATTAGCCGTGATAACAGACACCCACGCGGCGTTTCTCGTCGCGGGAGAACTCAGGGTTGCCGAGGAGATTACAAAATGATGGTCAGGGAGCTGATGTCCTGCCTGATCTTCCAAGTGTTTTTCTGGTGGTTACCGCAACGATTCGCTCGTGGCGGCATCTACATAGCGAGGAAAAAAATCAAAATGTGAAGTGGGTTTGAACCTAAAGTTCGCGAGGGAACATTGGTGGGGGAAAAGTGAAAAAGCTGATCGAGATGGAGAACCCAAAGCAGAAGCGCTGCCCCAAGTGTGGGCGCAGGCGTCTCCGCGAGTTCTTGGGCGAGCAGACCAGGAAGTTCGTGGGCTTCCAATGCAAGTCCAAGTCCTGCTACCACTGGTGGTGTCCGAACCCCGGGAAGAAACCCAGCCTAAAGGAGATGATCATCGAGATGCGGAAGGCCGCCGTTTTATATCAACAGCGACAAGCAACCCGACGAAACCAGCGAACAAAGCAGCCCAGAATGCCGGCAGCTCCCAGATCGGTATCGGCGGTTCAGCCACTATGAATGTCACATAGCCCGTTGCCTCCTTGTACCTTCTGAGCTGGACATCGACATTGGCCTCGAAGGCCCCCAAGCCGAGTTCGTCCGCGGGGATGAACCCTTGGTAGTACCCCCGCCCTAGTTCGAGGGTCGGGATGCGACGTATGTGGTCGCCAAACCAGATGTCCACATCGGCGTTGGTCACCGGCTCCTCGGTTTTGGTGTCTTGGATGAGCGCGAGCAAGTAGATAGTTTCGTCGAGCGTGAACTCCCTCTTGGGTTTGAACGGGGCCACGGCGAACTGGGGGAGCGGTTCAACAACGCCCGACATAAAGATTATCGAGAACTCGCGTAAGCGAGGCGAAATAAAAGGGATCCCCCCCACTTCCACTTCAACTTGGTAGCTGAAGCTGCTCAGCAGGTAGCCCTTAGCGCCGTTGTCGTCCACCGCCTCCAAGTAGACACTCCAATTCCCAGAATCCCCTGAGCCGAGGATGAAGGGGGGGGCATGATATTTGTCGGAACCATCGTAGACGAGGTCGCCGTGATAACGGGGACTCGCCCCCAAGGATACCTTGTAAGTCGTGCTCACGAGGTCGTCGTGGCTGTTGTTATCCACGATTTCGCACCTGATCGTGAACTTCGTTTCGGTGGAACTGATCTTCACACGCTCGATAAAGAAGTTAGTAATCACTGGGGAGACATTGCCGACGCCGACCCCCACGGGCAATGTTTCCTGCGACAACACGCACGCGCTGGGCGAGGTATCAATAGACCTCACCACCGTCACCAGAGGGATAAACGCCGCCAGAACGATTAGCCCAATGACCACTATTCCTTTAGTGGTCACTATTCCTTTAGCTGCTTTTTTTTTATAATCCTATGCAACCATTTCCGACGGGTGGCAAACAGCGCAAAAAACGCAACCAGCGTGGCAGCCACCGCAACCACCAACCCGATCGGGAATCCAGACACGGAAGCCTCAACCTGAAATGTGACCGCCACCTCCTCCTCGACACCCTCGCCACGGGCCACGACCTGTAACAGGTATGTCCCAGGGGTGACATCCCTGAGATCGAGCATGCCCACATAGTACTCCGACTCCTTATTCATAGGCACCTGCACGTTTCCAGCTTGCGGATCATGAAACACGAAGAAAATATCCGCCTCGCCGTCAACTTCCGCTGTCACCAGTAGCACCTCGTCCTGACGAAATACATTATCCGGCTTGGGGGCACCCTGCTCGACCCCGAGAAAAACTGTCAGGTTCAGGGGGATGACTGGCTCCCAAGGCTCCTCTGGTACGCTTGGTTCCTCACCGACCCTGATGACGACGTGCTTGGAGATGGATCCGAGCACATGGGCCGATGCCGCCCCCTCATCAGATGGCCCCTTGGGTGTTAAGGCCGTCACGGAGATATCTCCTTCGCGATTCTCCCCCATCTGCCACCCGCTGGGAATTCTAAATGTCGTTTTAACCTGCACTGAAGTTCCAGCCATCAGCTCAAAGTCGTTTTTGGCGAAAGTGACGGGCAGGTTCTCGAGGTGGGAACCGATGATCTCCCAGTTCCACTGGTTCTCGTAACCGACCAAGTTGTTTTCGTTGTCATAAATCGGGACATTTTCGTGGAGCACGTTGTCGTAGTCGTAGACCTCCTCCGTAGCTTCAAGGTGCGCGACGAATACGTTGTCGCCGTTATTGTAAACTCTAATGCCGATCAAGAACTCCTGCCCGGGCACCACGATGAGGTTGTCTAGCGAGGGACTCGAAACTCCAATCTCCACCCCCGCCGAAACGGAGCTAACGCTGAGTATGACGAGCAAGAAAGCTAGAGCTACCCCCGTCTTCGGCATTGTCCTTGCTGTTCCACCCAGCATTGTCATTACGCCTCCTTTACCGCGTTCACGTAGAATGTCGTTTCGTACACGTCGTCACGTAGCGGAACCGGCAGATCGAGGAACCAGTGGATGTTCTCCATCACATTCTCTCCGGATCCTACACCCGTCCAGATGTTCTCGTAGGCATCGCTCAGCGTCTTCACACTTGTTTTTACGGCATCTTGTGCTGCCTCGGTGTTGTCCATCCCTATCGTTCCGCCGTGGGTCGCCCCCGACCAGTCGCCGGACAGCTTCGCTTGGATGTTGAAGTTGGTGTTTGAAGTCACAGTACACTCGGTCGGCTGTTCGGTTGGCGTGAGGTCAACGGCTCCTGGGTTTCCGCTGAACGTTAGCGTCGTGTCGTCTATGCCTATCGATATGTACTCGTTCACGGTGAACACACCCGTGTTGTTGTCCGTCGCGGAGTTATCATCGGTCACTATCCACATAGCTGTCCATGTGTTTGTGCCTGGCGTGGCTGCGCCCGAGAGTTTTATTACAAACTTGTAGTTGTCCGACGGAAGCGTCAGATTCGCTGGGTAAGTGCAGCTACCAGTAATCAGGTGGTCGTTGTCTGGGCCTGGACCCGTTTCTGTCCACACGTTGTCGATTGCCGTGAACGTGAACGTGTAGTGGTTCTCCTTCGCATCTACCGCTCCCTCTCCTGCGTCGGTGAGGTAGACCTTGAGCACTACCGTAGATATGTCCGCCAGCGTGTTGTTGTCCCGAACTGTACATGGGAAGTCGAACTCAGCCTGTGGGCTCACCGGGCTCGGCGCCGTCACGCTCGTCACCTCCGGGGCGACGTTGCCTCCCGTGGCCTCGCCAGATGCCGGCTCCTCGGCCAGAACCAACGGGGTCATGCCAATCACTATCATCACAAGTACCGTTGCCAATCCTGCTGTTTTCATTTTTTGTATTATCTCACCCCCTCCCTCAAGGGCATTATCATGATTTCACCACGCTTACATAGAAGGTTGTCGAATAAACGTCGTCGCGTAGGGGGAGCGGGAAGTCCAAGAACCAGTAGCAGTCACGCTGAACGTCCTCGCCCCAGCCGACCGACCAGAGGTTTTGGTAGACCGCCGACAGGTCCAGGTTCCAAGGCGAGCTCCCGTTCTGGTCCGCGTGGGTGTTCGCCATCGCTATCGAGCCCCCGTGTGTGCTTCCCGACCAGTCCCCGTTCAGCTTGACCTGGATGTTGAAGTCAACGTTCGCACTCGCCGTTGCCAATGTTGGGTTCTCCGATGCGGCCTCCCCCATTCCTCCTGGATTGCCGGAGAAGGTCAAGGCGGCATCGTCTATCGACAGGCTCGTGTACTCGTTCACGCTGAACCTGTTGGCGAACTCCTCGCTGTCTTGTGCGCTCGCGCTGTCGATCACTTTAGCCCAGACATTCCATGAGTTGTTCGGAGATGCCGTTACTCCCAGCTTTATGTTAAAAAGGAAGTTGTCCGTCGTGACAGCGTCGTTCCCCACCACGCAACTCCCGGTGTTTATGTGGCTCCCACCGGCATCGGGTCCGACCTCGCTGAAACCCGAGCCGCGAACCCACTTGAAGGTGTAGTGATCCCGGGCGCTGTCAGAATCCCCTTGGACCTTAGCGTTCTCGAAGATCTTCAGCCAGACTTCATCAATATCAGAAATGTTGTCGTTGTCCCTGACCTCCACGTTTACATCGAACGCACTATTTGGGTCGACAGAAGAGGGAGTGTAAGAATTGAGAACTTCTGGAACTACATTCGTGGGAGGGGGCCCTTCTGAAAAGACTGTTGTTTCGACTGATTCGTCAGCCACGCTGGGGTCTTCATCACAAGCAAAGGAACACATCGCCTTCCTGCTACCCGCAACAACCTCGATGTGAATCCTAAATTCTATGAATAAAAATTCGTCATCAAGGGTAATTTCTGGGGCATTCCAAGTCCAAGTATCCGAAACGGAACCCCCTATACTAGCGGGTATATCTATGATATTAGGGCTCTCGGTTATAGCGACGAGAGTACCATCTTTCCCTTCGACATCGGTAGATTTTGACACCCTGCTGGACACTTTAACGGAAAATCCATAGTCTGAATCACTCTCAAACCTTACTCTAAATGTCCAATCTCCAGCGGGGAAGGAGCCATTGAAAGGTACTATTTCGTTTGCCTTGATGTAAGCATCGTAATCAGGGTACTCGATAAGACCGGTGGGCCCCCGGCAATAATGCCCCGAAATCACATCTGACTTAAGATATGCACAAGAGATGTAATCTGTAGAGCTTCCACCAGGATACTCAAACCAGAAAATAACATCCTCGTTTATATATTTTGGGGAAGTGTAATAGAATGTAACTTCTGTAAAAGTGTCTGGGATTGTCCCAACATCAACGGTATTTGATACCACAATGCCAGTGCCATCTGGTTTCCTAATCGTGGCATCGCATATTCCTGAAGGATTGCCCACTTTCTTTAGTAAGAAGGTGACTGACTGAACCCACTTGCCTGAAATGGTAAGTCTTTGGCCCGAGTACTTAAGGGCACTTGATACTGGGTCTTCACTATCATAAGAGGTATTTGTCAGGAAGTCCTTTTCCTCTTTGGGCAGCATCCACCCTTCCTTCTTCCTCTCAATGCCTGGAAAGTTGGTGTAACATATCTCCAATCCAGGCCTAAAGACAAAGTAAGTACAGACCGCACTTTTCATCACTTCGGCCTTCGTTGTCAAATCCTCCGAGTACTCTGGGTTAGTTTCGCGGAGCTTCCACAGCTTATAGAGTAAAGTCTTCACGCTTTCATTAGTCAGTAGATACTTGGTCGTTTCGGGGGTCTCCTGCGCTTGAGCCAGCAGAGCTATCGGAACCGTGCCAAGCATCAAGGACACGACGATCGAAACCGCCAAGACCGGACTAGACCATCTCATATCTAGCTTCTCCCTTTGCCAGATCTCTGATGAGACCCGAAAGCCTTTGGCTGGCCGGGTTAATTTGAGGTTTGTTCCGATCGAGTAACCGCTTGATGGTCTCCAGCTCGGACACCAGCTCCTCGTGTTTCAAACCAATCCCCCAATTATGTACGGGAGTATCAGCACGAGCGTGTTGTAGGTTATGTGCCCACTCAGCCCGGGGATTATCGACTGTTGCCTGAGGGTGAAGTAGGATACCAAGCACCCGAACGCCGTGGCGGTGGCGAACATGAACAGCGATGCACCGAAAATCAGGTGGGCGAACCCGAACGCCAAGCCACACGCACCGACACCGATCACTATACCCAGTTTCTCGGCGAACGTTGGGGTCAACGTGGCCCTGAAGAAGTATTCCTCCAAGAAGGGTATGGCTAGACCGATCAGCACGATTGGGAGAAGCGGTATCGGGGCGACCTGCATCACCACAATACTCATCCCGACCATACCGCCGATCCAGCTCATTAGAAACAGGAAGAACGCCCCTAGCAGGATGCCGAACACTGCGAGGCGGATTCTATCCTTCGTGCCGATCCCTATGAACGCCCCTGGGGATTTCGGCTTCGTCTCGGATATGAAAACCAGTGATGCGAATGCGGTGATCACGGCGTAGGTGGCGGACATTTCGTTTATCCCGAACTCGAGCAAAATCCAGCCTGAACTCACCAACGCCGCCCCCAATAGGAACACGCCCACCGCAGTTACGAACGTCCAGCTACCGGGTGCTGAAGCCTCCGCCCAGTTCTTTGGGGTTTCGCCCCACCTGTCTTTGGGGAATAGAACGGCCAGCAAGATTCCGAGAGGTACTAGCAAGGGCACTGGATCGAACGGCACATACGGCGGCGGTATTGGAAAGGGAGCGTTTTCGGGGCGGTCGATGCGCCTCATGTACTCGCGGTACCAGTCAGATACCCCTTCAAGGGGGCCCTCTTCTCCCTCTTCCCCCTCCTCGCCTGGAGGGACTTCTTCCTCCTCTTCTCCTGTAAATTCCTTAGAGGTAGTGAACGTCCCGATGCTCCCGTACGCATACGAACCGTACTCCGCCACCGCCCAGAACTCGTAGGTCGTGTATGGCTTCAGGCCGTAGATGCCAACGGAGAAACTCTGGGGGGCGGTCGCGGTCGTCTTGCCCGTGCTGACCCACCCTACCCCTAGCTCCCTAAACTGGAAGAATAGATTGACTGACGAGTAGCCGCCAATATCAACAAGGGTTCCATTCAGCGTTGCGCCCGTTGCGGTAACATCAGTGGCCGGATTCGTCGTGACCACTGGAGGTTCAGGGGGTATGCCTAGGAATAGGTAGACCTTGTCATCGAAGCTTCCTGCTACTATGTGGGAGCTGTCGGAGGAGATCGAGACTTCGTTACCGTCACCAGTAGTGTATGACCAGAGTGGGGTGCTAGATTCCTTGGAGAAGAAGTGGACATTCCCAGCGTCGTTGCCCGTAGCGATATAGGAGCCATCAGAGGAGATCGAGACCGAGCGAGCTGTACTCCAAGAATCATGGTAAATCCAGAGTGGGGTGCTAGATTCCTTGGAGAAGAGGTAGATATACCCATCAGAATCGCCGGCCGTTAAATAAGATCCATCTGAGGAAATTGCAACTGGGTCGACACAGGAGGTAGCAGTATGAGACCAGAGTGGGGTGCTAGATTCCTTGGAGAAGAGGTGAACTTTGTAGTCCTCTGAACCAGCCGCGATGTAGGCACCGTCCGAGGAGATCGAGACCGTGTTAATCTCCTCACCAAGCGCAGAGACCCAGAGGGGGGTGTTATCTTCTTTTGAGAAGAGGTAGATCTCGCCAGCTGCTGTACTACCCCCGGCCGCGATGTAGGAGCCGTCCGAGGAGATCGAAACTATACCCCACCCATAAACCAGAGTTATCGGCGAGGACCAGAGGGGGGTGTTATCTTCTTTTGAGAAGAGGTAGACCTTGCCATCCATTGAACCAGCTGCGATGTAGGAGCCGTCCGAGGAGATCGAGACCGAGCGAACCTTATCACCAGTCTCGTAGGACCAGAGAGGGGTGTTATCAGCCTTGGAGAACAGGTAAATCGTGCTATCATAGCTTCCCGCAACGATGTAGGAGCCGTTCGAGGAGATCGAGACAGATAAGGCATCACCCCCAGTAGTGTAGGTCCACAGCGGTTCCTCCCCGTCAGCGGTGGCTTGGGGGTTCGCCGCCAGAAGCAGGGTTACCGCCAGAGCCGCCACAATTACTGCTCCTTTCGCATTTACCACTTTATTTCCCCCTTTCGAGTTTCTTCTTGAGCCATTTTAACCCCCCAACTAAATTATACCAAAAATCGAAGTGCGATATGGATGGCAACGCCAGTTACACCTAAGATGAAGCCAGCTAGCCCGAAACTATTTTTGCCTTTGCGGAAGTAAGACACGCCCCCGAAAACTATCGCCAAACTCCCGAAGATGAAGAATGAAAAGATGCATGTGGCGATTGCTAGAATTCCCAAGGTCAAGCTTACTGTTCCAAACCATGTTTGTTCCAACTTTTCACTCCCCCCTTTCAAGCTTCTTCTTCAACCATTTTAACCTCTTCAGTTGCTCCTTATGCTCCAGCTGCTCCTTGCGCTCCCTTCGCCAGCAGATCGCTACAAATGTGAGCACGGCCCCCGCCCCGACCACGGCGAGCCACGGCGCTAGCTTGGCTATAATCGGAGTTTCTGGAACTGGATCCGCCATAGCGAGCTCTATGCCACTAGGCATAGAGTACCCCTCGATGGTTAATTCGCTCCCTTCACGAAGCGTGGCGATCTCGTCGAATTCCTCCGGCAAGACACCAGTGCCCGACATATAATCCAGTAGTTGCGCCGAGACGATTGGGGAGCTGAATGATGTTCCCCTCATGTTCTGCTCCACGCCTAACCAGACGATCCTCTGATCGCCGATTGAAACCACGTTGAACGATGGTGCCGAGTAATCTGTCAGCTTTAGGTCCGATCCTACCGCACCGACGCTGATAACGAGTGGGCTACTCGCAGGAGAGGACTCGTAGGTCGGATCGTTCCCGGCAGCAGCCACCGCGATGACACCGTAATTACGAACCGCTGTCTCGAACGCCATCGAAAGCGAGTCGAACAACGTCGGGGATGCCCCTAGGCTGGCGTGGACTATATCAGGTTTCGGCTCCAAGCGAAGTGCCATCTCTAGCCCCATGAGAATAGTGCTGATGCGCCCCATCCCATACTGATCCAGTACCTTTATCGAGTGAATCCGTGCTTGGGGGGCAATCGAGTGGATGATGTGAATGACCGAGCCACCGTGCCCGAAATCGTCGTACGGGCTGGTGTCCTCGTCGGCTGATGCTACAGAAGCTACCCTTAGATCGTGTGGTGCACCGGAGTCCAGCACGGCGATGTCCATCCCCTCGCCCCTACCGATCTCCCAGAGCTCCTCAACGTCTACGAGCTCCATAACTTCCTCGATAGATAGGTATGTACCGCCCGACCCACCCGTGCTGTGGATCGGCACACGGATGACCCGATCGTACTCAACCCCAGCCACGCTTGGCATGGCGGCGACCAGATAGATATTCTCCGCTGGGATGACTTGAGCGGCCACGCCGAACGCCGGTATCACGAAACGGGTGTAGCCACCATAGTCAACGGTGACCTGCTGGGCCATCGCCATCACTTGGGCTTTCGCTGTTGCCATCGCCATCGTTGGGGGCGGCTTGGACGTGAACCAAGTCAGCGTCCAAATCTCCCTCTCGCCTCGCCCCATAGCAGCTCGAACCGGGTATGTGACCATCGGGCTACGAAAGGCGGCGAGTACGCGACTCTCTCCAGTTTCCTCGATGTCGTACGCTATGAAGGACAGCATGGCCCCTGCGATGATTAAAATGATGCCGACCGCTATCGGAACGCGCCTCATATCACTTTCTTCCTCCTCAAACGGCTCTCGATAACAGCGGTGATGGCGCCGGCGAGTGCAAAGAGGAGCACACCAGCACTAATGAATAGGGCGGTTTCGGGGGGGATGAAACCAGGCAACAGGAAGGACATGCCCACCCCGATCAGGAATAAGACCCATGCGAAAATTAGGTGGTGCAGGAGGCGCTTTCGCAACTCGACCGCCACCGCCCTCGATAAGGCCATGATCTCCTTGTACTCGTCGATGATCAGAACGATGAGGAAGCTGACCACGAGCACGATCGGGACTATGAACTCAGCCATCATAACCGCCTCACTTCCTCCATCTTACCACTATCGCTAACCCGATTAGGGAGAGAGTAAGCCCGGTCACTAGCATCGCTGAGTTCAACGAGGGTGGTATCTGTACTCCCTCTATTGGCTCCATCGGGACCTCTTCCCTCGTCACCCGCACGGTGGTTGTAGCTGTGCCGGACAGCCCCTCGGAGTTGGTAACCGTCAACTTGACCGTGTAGTTGTCCTCTGCTGCGTAGAGGTGGGTGACAACCTCTCCATCGTCTCCGTATCCGTCTCCGAAATTCCAACAGTAGGAAACTATGTCCCCTGTCCCTGCTTCGGAGTCCCCAGCGTCGAAGGTAACATACTCCCCTGGGTTGGGCAAGATGGGTGAATAGATGAACTCAGCCGTGGGGGCAGTAGGGATGGCATCGCCGTCGCCGTCTGCGGGGGTCTCCGCCACTATGACTTTTTTGACCGAGACATCCGCGAGTCCGATAGTGTCCACTACCTTATGGATTACATGGTAAGTGCTGGGGGATCCATACGTGTACGAAACGGTCTGCTCGTACTCGCCACTCACATCCCACACCCCGTTCCCGTCGAAGTCCCAAAGGTAATCGGCTATTGCGTTGGTTCCCGTTACTGATTCATCTCGGAAAATGACCAGCTCCCCCGGCATAGGGCTGGCTGGGGAGAAAGAGAAACCGGCTTGCGGAGGGTTCAGCACGAGAGCTAGGGTGGTGAACTTAAGGCACCCGCCCCACCCAGGGGGCCCATCGACCCTCGCTTGGAACTGATACCTTGCCCCTGGCTGCAACCCTGTAATCTCATAGGAGTACTCACCACTAACGCCACTCTGCTGGGGTGTGGACATACGCTGATAAGAAGGGTAGGTGACTCCGTCGACATCCCACCAGTAGAACCAAGCCTCGCTGACCCACCCGTTCACACGGCCCCTCAGCACAGCGCTGGTTCTGGTAACCTCGGTGGGGGGCAACGTTTCGACAATTACCGACGACGCCCAAGCAGGTCTGGTGGCTATTCCGATGCTGGACACAACTAGGAGAGCTAGCCCGACGAGGAAGATTACGACCCCAGCCGACTTGGCCCTTGTACTCCGCATGCCCTCACCCCAGCCACCAGCCCTTGAGCCAAAGCGCGACAAGCACCAATACCACCAAACCAGAAATACCTGCCCAGAGGATTGGTGACTCCCACAACGGCAGAGCCAGCTCTTCCGCTATCGTGAACGTCAGGGTGCTCGACGCCTTATTGAACCCCTCCATCTGGACATCGACCCCCGCTTGGAAGGTTCCTACGCCCACATCGCTGGCCGGGATGCTCCCCTCGTACACGCCATCGCCCAAGTCTACTGTGGGGACGGTGTGCATGACGGGGGCGTTGTACCACATTACGATGTCCGCCCCTATGATTGACTCTCCAGTTGCCGCATCCTCAACGTGCACGCGCAGGAGGATATTTTCGTCCAGCGTGAACATCGTCTTGCTGCCGAACTCCATCTCTATCAGAGCTCCAGGCATGAAGGCCACCGAGAACTCGCGCAGCTTGGGTGGGGTAATCAGCGGAAACACTGTCGCGTGGGTGAACCGAACCGAGAAGGCAGAAGTGCCAGGCGAAAGCGATGGATCGACCGACAGGGTGGTGTCGCTGATTGAATATTGGCTTGAGGCGAGGGTGCTACCCGCCCAAGTCACGATCTCCGTTCCCGAGACTCTATACCAGAGTTCCGATAGGGTGACGCTGAACTTGCAGTTCTCGTATGTGTGGCTGGCAGTCGGGTTGGTCAAGTTCCAGCCGTATGTCCAGACCGAGTCAGCTATCGTCAGCCCTGTGGGTGTCGAGTATGCCGCGTTCTCAGCGTAATAGATGGAGAAGGAGTTGTCGGTTGATACCTCGTCAATCGTGAAGCTGACGTTCTCCCCGGTGACGGACTTTGAGATCGCTGCACCAGCTATCACCACGTTGTCCACACCTGCCAAAGTTGTCGGGTCGGGAATGCTCACCACTATGGCGAGGTTTTCCAACGAGAATGGTGCCGAAACGTCGACGCTGGCCTTGTATGTAACGTTGTCATCCACGTCGATATTATGCTCGCTCGACGTTTGGACGGTTGCCCAGTTCTCGATCTGGAACGGGATGTAGTATATCAGCTCGATCTCCCGCTGGTTCACCGTTGCCGAGAAAGTCCATTCCGCGTTCTCGTTCGTCTCCGTGTGGGACGGGATTCTTGGGGTCGTTGAGAAGACAGCTATGGTGTCAGAATAGTAAGCGGTGGCAGCTATCAGGTTCGGGTCGTGGGGGCTCCAGCTCACCCCTTGTGGCGTATCTATCGCGGTGACATCAACCAGATAGTTCTCGCGGACTAGGGACTTCGTGGAGTTGTCGTATGAGAAAACCGCTATGGTGTCATTAGAGAGACCAGTAACGGCGATGAGCTTCGGGTCGTGGGGGCTCCAGCTCACGCCATAGGGGGCATTTATCGCGGTGACGTCAACCAGATAGTTCTCGCGGACTAGGGACTTCGTGGAGTTGTCGTATGAGAAAACCGCTATGGTGTTAGAAGTGCTACCGATGGCAGCTATCAGGTTCGGGTCGTGGGGGCTCCAGCTCACGCCATAGGGGTCATTTATCGCGGTGACGTCAACCAGATAGTTCTCGCGGACTAGGGACTTCGTGGAGTTGTCGTATGAGAAAACCTCTATGGTGTCAGAATAGTTACCGACGGCAGCTATCAGGTTCGGGTCGTGGGGGCTCCAGCTCACGCCATAGGGGTCAGAATCGGTGACGTCGGCCAGGTACTTCTCGCGGGACAAGCCACCAGCCCAGACGTTGTCCCAAGTTATCCCCGCTGCGACGGGGTCGAACTCGAACGCTATGCTCACGTCGGCGTCGGCGGTCGCGGTGAAGTTCTCCTCAACGAAGAGGTTCAGGGTTCCCTCCGACGTGATGGAGTTCTCTGTATAACCAAAGTTTATTGCCCCAAGCGTGATGTTGTCCGAACTTCCCTTGTACTTCGTCCGGAGCCTGATGTTGTCGAACCACACGATTATGTTAGGGCTAGCACTCACATTATCCTTAATCTCCGTCTTGAACTTGATCTTGTAGTTGTCCCCGGCCACCGTGATGTTGTCCGTTATGTCGTGGGTGTAGCTGTGCCACGCATCTTGCTTCTCCGTCAGGGAGAGGGTGCCGCTGAGCTGGATGTTGTCCCCGCTCGTGTTCTCCAGAATGGAGTAGAGGTAGCACGTGTCGAGGTTCACGTTGTCCTCGAACCACCAGCTCCAGTATAGGATCGCGTTCTCGAGGTTCTCGTTGAAGCTCACGGTCAAGGACCACTCCACGTTGTCGAAAACCCCGGTGTTGTCCGAGGGCTTGCTGGCATAGATTATGTTTTCAGTTGACCCCAGACCGCTCGAAACGTTGTCATCAGTAGCGCTGTTGTCCCAGTCTCCGAAGAACGCGGTGTGAATGGTATTGTCGAAGGTCGAGTTGACTATGTTCTCCGTGTGCCATATTGTACCAGTGGAGTACTGACAATTCTCAATCGTTACCTTGGTCACGGTCGGCTGGCTCGGGCTGGCCCCCACGGATACTGCAAGCATGCCCGCTACGAGGACTATTACCGCCGCCAGCACAGCCACCCGTCCGATTTCTCTACGCAAGATTATTCCTCCCTATTTTATTGTCGTGGTCGGGGCCAGACCACTCACTACCTTTTGTGGGTTCTTTTCCCCTCATCCCGATGACCACTATACACCTGCGAATGACCACCGAGCTGTATGAAGATAAAATCATCATTTTCTCCATTTAAACCCCCCTCTCAGCCACCAGCCCTGCCGCTTGCCCATAAGCACCACCCCTATCACCGCGGGGATAGCAATACCGATACCCAGTAGCAACTCAGTTGGGAACCATGGGGGAACGACCTTCGAGAGCCTCACGGTGCGCTCGTTCGCCCCCTCGTATATGTGGATTGTCTCCGAGTAGCCAACGTAGCCATCGAGTTCTCCGACTGTGAGCCGCTGGTCGCCCTCCCGGATGTCGTTGATGGTCGCCTTGCCGTCGCTACCGGTAATCGCCTTCAGTCCTGCTATGCCAACCTCGGCACCGCCTAGCGGGAGTTCGGTTTCAGCGTCGATGACATGTACCGTCAGGTCGCCAGTGTAGATTACTGGACCGGGGCTTTTCTCAAGGTTCACCGTGAAGCTGTAGTCATCATCGAGCAGGGAGTTCTTCGCCACGACCCTGAGCGTGGCGGACTCGGTTCGGTCGCTCTCGACATCCCCCACGGCCACGACCCACTTGAACTCAACGGGCCAGTCGACTGGCACGGACTTGTCCCCTGGGTATGATATCACCGTCATGCCCTTCGGCAGGTCAAGGCTCGGGATGAACGTGTCCTCGGTGTAGCCGACATTCCTGACCTTCGCGATTAGTGTGGCCTGCTGGCCCCCCGCGATCGTGATGTCCTTGACCTCCACTATGTCGGGCTTGCCGTACGGCGGGCGAAATATGACGGAATCGAACACATCGGTCGGGGCCTTGAGTTGCAGGAATGCGCGAACGCTCGTCCCTGGCAAGGACCACACCACAACCTCCCCGGTGTCCACGCTCGGGAAGGTTCCTGCGCGGTACTCGGTTGACGGAACCGTGACTGTGTAGAGCGAGGGACTTCCCCTCCATAGATCAACCCATGTGGGCTTGAGTGAAACCTGATAGGGGTCGGTCACTATCCGCGCCCCAGCGGTCGGGTCGGATGTTAGGGTTCCTATCCTCGTCTGGTAGCAGAACTCGTTCCACGTGTCGGCGGCCCCGAAGAACTCGATCTCGACCTTCGATGTCCCGTAAGCGAAACCAGAACCCCTCCATTCCAGTTCCGCCTCGCCCCCCTCCATGTCGAACGTGCCCTTCTGCACCTCTACCCCCGCCCTGTAGTCGGTGACCTTGACGCGGTACCGGTCGGGAATAAAGCCGCCAGTCCCGTTGACGGAGAACACGGTCGTGAAATCGTAGTCCGAAGAGAATATCTCATCCCAGAAGTAGAGTTCGAGTACGACGGTCCCATCATCTTTTACATCGATTATGTCGAGCCACGCCACCACGCGGCTCAATATCCCCCCAGACTCGAACCACCATGTCTTGTCGTTCTTGTCCGAAGTGAATCTATCCTCCTCATCGTACTGTGTGCTGGTTTTGGCAACGGATATGTCCACCTCCCGAGGCCCAGGCTTATTCGCCAGAAAGAGCGACCGAAGATCCGATTCCCTAACGAACTGCGAAGTGCCGCCCACGTTGAAGATGTACGCGTAGTCGGAACTCGGCTGCAGAATCCCACTCCAGATCTGGCCAAGATTCATGAGTTCCATTCCTTGGGGCAGGAGAACCTTCTCGCGCACGTCCCAGTCGGTCCCCCCGCAGAGGAAGCTCTCGTCGGCGAGGAGGGTGCCCGTTCTGGTGTCCTTGATGATCACTTGGTATGGAACGTGCACCCCGGTCCAGCTCGGGCTCGCCAGCGAGTAGTAATCCCAGAGCCTAGTCTTCGACGGGAGCCCCTTGTCGTCGTAGGTTATCCCGGCCCTGCGAACCGGGCCGTGCACGTAGGGATCCCCCAAGGGCCTGATTACGACGGAGATGCCCTTCTTGGACTGTATCTGTGATCCGGGGGGAATGTTGTGCTCAGGGTCCTCTGCCAAATCTTCCACGGCGTCCTCCGGTCGGATGGTGAAAATCATCTCGTCGCGCTGGTCAACAATTAACGTGACAAGCCAGTACCCCGACAAAATCTCCGTTCCATCAGGGCTTATCCGCAGTTCACTGACCTCAACGCTTGAAACTATCCCGGCAGCAGGGACCATCTGCTGGTATAACAAGTAGCCCGCCACGGAGCCAACAAGCGCGATGATAATGGCGATCGCAATTAGGCTTTGCCTCTTCATCATTCTACCGCTTCCAGATTTTTCCCACAACGGTAACTTTCCCATAAACCAGCGCAGCGGCGACTAAACAAACAACCGCAATGTTCACGATGCAACCAAGGATGAACTCTAGTGTGAATATAGCAGTGGATGAAGCCCAGAACGAAATCGCCGTTGCAATGAGAACCGAAACAAATATGGTCGGAAACAGTGTCCTTGGTTCTGGTATTGCCCACCACATATACAATCCGGCAGCAATAAGCGCCACAAGAACTGATAATCTGTGATCAATTCCGACAAAGTTGATTAAAACGCTTGGTATGAGAATGAGAATAAGTATGACCATAAGAACAACTGCTGCCATGTCTATTGTTTTTCTTATTAGCTGAGCCAAGTTCCACATTTATCTCCGCCCCATCCACATCATTGCCCCTTGCACCGCCCCAGCAATCGTGCACCCTATCGCTATAGGAAGCGCCTCAATCAAAATCGTCTCGCCTGCAATGTAGGCTTCCACCGCCATCGGGCCTCCAAGCCCGACCGCATTAAGGGCTATCGCGGTGCCGAGAGTGAGCCCCACCGTCCCGGATATGAACGCTCCGAATCTGCCGAGGGTACGTACTGATATCAGGAAAATCGCCAGGAACCCCAGAACGAAGAGCGCCGTAATCCACAAGATGGGCCCTATGATCCACGATGTCACATCCCCTATTATGCCCATCGCGCTCGCCCCGGCGTTAATGCTTGAAGCCACAGCCGCCCGCATCCCTGGGACGAAAGCGGGTGTCAACGCAAGGAGCCCAAACGCAAAGGGCAGGACCCAGTTCCACGGCCCCTTCATTCCGACCCGGTTCAGAATCCAGTACGTGAACCCGAATACCACCCCGGCCACGAAGAAGGGCAAGAATGATATTACTATGTAGAACCCGAGGCCCAAGGCTATGAGCACCACAGGTATGAGCAGCCAGAGGGGCAAGCTGGCCACAAGCGCGAGCGGGCCCAAAGCCATCGCCGCTGTTTTTGGCTCCTTAAGGCTCTCTTTCGCCTTGCCAGCGAATTCGCGGAGTTCCTCCTCCACCATCACTTAGCCTCCAGTTTTAACTAGGTTGTGCTCCCAATCATCGGGGGGCGTGATCCCTCACTGGGAACAAACCTAAACAACCGTCTTGACCTTTATCTCGGTAGCCGTTATCCCGGTGACTCCCGCGTAGCCCGTTCCTCCCTCGAGGTCGTTGATGGTTATGCGCAGCACTTCCTTGCCAGTGAATGCGTAGGTTGCGTTCGTCTTCACCTTGATCTTCAACGTCACAGAGTAATCCAGATCGCCAATCGCGTTGAGTTCGGCTGATATGTCCACGCTCAGCGTGATGTCGCCGACCGTTGCTATGCTCGTGTCCGCGTCGTCCACCACCGACACCACTATCGGTGAAACGCCAAGGTTCTCCCAATCACTGCCGCGGATGAAGGCGAGCTGCATGTCGCGCAGTGCCTCGTATGAGGTGG
Source organism: Phycisphaerae bacterium (assembly GCA_030614945.1). The sequence goes on along the minus strand of JAUXAH010000004.1, from coordinate 8,833 downwards.
TGACTGTCAGATTCAAGGTCCAATAATGCGCCAATGAGGTCGTTAAGTTTTCTGTAATGGTGTTCGTCGTGGAGTCCCAGACTGCGGTGTTGTCGGTCACGGTCAGGCTGAGGGTTCCTACCTTCGCAAGCTCCGGCTCCGCCCACAGGTTGGAAGTCGGGTAGACTTGCGCCCCAGGAATGCTTGTACTCTCCACATCTGCGTAGTACCCGCTCTTACTCGCTACCACCCATACCGTGCCCGAGGTGATGCCGTCGACCGAAATCAGGGCCGAACCGTCCGTGTTGGAGTTATCCTCTGCCACATCGATTATCGCCTTGGCCTTCTCTGGTTCATCGAGCGTGACTTGGATTCTTGCACTCTGGATTGCGGTCTCCGGGATCTTGTACTGGTCTGTGACCACTACCTGCACATAGCCCACGTTCTGAACGTCTGGAACCACTGGCGGTACGACTTCGGGCGGGGCCCTCAGTCCGACCGCTTCACCTATTGGCGCAACCAGTATGCCAGAGATGATCAAGCCGAGTCCTAGAAAGGTGATTACTGAAACGATTGATCTAATTCCTACGCCGGCCTCGAATGGCTTTTCCTCTAGCCTTTTGAATAACCAAGCGCCAACCATAACTGCAATCAATACTGAAAAGGCTACTAAGACCCAATCGGTTAACGAAAGTGTTTCTATCACTTGTTTAACCTCCCTTGGAAAAGCATCGGAGCGGGGGGGGTATAAGGCAAGTGTGCAGCACTGTTTTGCACTCACAGAAAGCGTATAATCCTAGCGAATAGTATGCTCAAAATACCAGCCACGCCCAGCGGTGTATTAGCCAAGCCGAATCCTACGATGATGTAAGCCATCCCCAACGCGAAGAAAACGCCCTCGTAGCGCGTTATAGGATTAAGACTCTTGAGGTGGCCAGACGCCCTAGTGTATCCGTGACCGCGCTTCTCGACCACACCAACCCCCATCAGTTTTTCGAGTATTATGAAAAGTGTTCGCCTAGCGATCCCAGTTTCTTCCAGCCCTTTGACGGTTACGGGTGTCCTGCCCGATCTGGGAATTTTCTTGAGAACCTTCAGCTCACGAAAGTTGAACGAGGGGTTCACCTTCTCCACCCCGAATAAGAAGAGCATCAGCGCGTCTTTGAGTTTCAAGTCTTTTCCCCTATCACTTGTTTCTTTCTTAAGCGCTTGAGCAACTTGGTGCAAATCCACATGGCGAATAACAGCAATACGACAGAAGCCACCAAGTTGGGGCCGAAAGGTGTGCTGACAGCCAGTGCAATCAGGGCAAGCACGGTCACAAACGCTACGAAACTCTTGCGCTCCTCGCTGGCGACGGGGTGCACGAAGCCTATGAACCAGCCGACCAGCCTGTGAAGGAAGGAAAATAATGCTAGTAGACCGAGACCGCAGATGAGCATCCACCCGAACGCTCCGCTATCCCCGGTTTCCTGCCAGTATGTGTACGAGCTTAGTGCTGAACGGGCGATTCGGTACGGGGTGAGCAGCGCCATTTCGCCTATTGTTTCAACTTTTTCCCAATCGTCGGGGGGGAGGTTGGTGATAGCCCCCCAGTTGCACGCAACGGTGATTAAACTGAAAATTATCAACAACACCACTGGGAATTTCAGATGCCCACCATATCCCCTAAAACGGGAAAGCTTTTAATTGTGCGTGATAATGGAAAAAATGAGAATATGAGATGTTCAATTTCGGCAGTGGTCGCCCTTGCGGTTGTGTCTCTTCTTCTTATAGTAAGTGTCCCAGGATGCACAGCTACTCCGACAATAACGCTCACGCCTAGTAGCGGATTCGCATCCACGACGGTGACTGGCGAGCTCACGCCCAGTTCGACTGTTACGATTAAATGGGACGGCACCGTGATACCGACAGTTCCAATGACCGTCACGACCGACGAGAGCGGGAGCTTCACGGCAATAATCAGCGTTCCTTACGAGGTCGGGCCACACACGGTCACTGCGGTGGACAACGAGGGATACACGGCATCGGCGACTTTCACGGTTGAGAATATGACGGAGCAACTCCAGTTAGACCTCGAAGAACTCCAATCCACGGTTGATAACCTAGGCATCGATATCAAAAACCTCTCCGCCCTGCTCGGGGAGAACACCATCTCTGAGCTGAACGATGCCATCGCTGACATTCTCGCCCAGCTCGAGGAGGAGGAGGAAACCGGCGAATCGCTGATGGTGTTCGCTATCACCGATGACGGGTTCATGCCCCTGACCTCCGGCTTTGCTCCCGGTTCCTCGATGCTGATGATGCTCATGTTTATGCAAGACGGCGGGGGTTTCTTTGGGATTCAGGAGCTCCCCCACGAGGACACACCGATCCTGCTGATGGACTCAGCGGGCGGGTTGGTTCCGAACGCCTCAGTAACCCTTTACCTCGCGGGGGAGAACGCCTTTGCCCCGATAACCCTTCCAGTGTTCGGCGGAATTTCGATGATACCAAGAACCGAGGGCATGATTATGGGAACGGTCAGCGCACCCGGGTACGGGGGCGTTAGCTTCTTCGCTCGGATGGGGGAGGCCACGAATGGGACCACCCCGACGGAACACATTTACTTCACGACAGTCGCCACGATGAAGGTCGGAGAGCCGAACGTGCTCCGTGCTGTTGACCAAGCCGGCAAGCTGGCGGGGGGGACTATCAAAATTCAAGACCCAGATGCCGATCCCCAGCTACAAGAGGGGCCGAACCCGCTTAGCTTTGTCCCCGGGTCTGAATCGTTCACCGTCAGCCTCATGCAGGATGGAGAGGAAATAGCGATGGATACCCTGCAGGTGCCAAAGCCGAAGGGAGGGGGCGACCCTTGGGGGGCAGTCATCGGAGTGTCCATAGTGATCTTAGTTGCATACTTCGCCTACCGCTACAAAATCAAGGGGCGGGGGCTATGGTGGAAGAAGGGGGGAAAGAAACCCCCGTTAGGGTGAGGACCCAGCTCCCACTTGGATTATTTTTCCGTCCTTCTCTAGCACTGGGACGACATACAGACCTTCCCTCGCGAGCCTCGCGCGAGCATCGGCATTCTTGAAAACATCGACTTCCTCGTACTCTACGCCCTTGGCATCGAGTTCGTGCTTGAGCTCAGAACACGCAGGACAACGTGGAGCGGTGTATACCCTCAGTCGCATACTACCCTTCCTGTTCTTTTGTCTAAACGGCAGGTTCTTCTCCTACTTTTTCTCTTTCTCGGCACGCTTTCTCATCTCCTTTGCTTCGTAGTGCTCGACCAATTTCCGTATGAGTTCGCCTTTTGCGTCGATGATCTTCTTAAGAGTTTCCGTTGAATGGCGCTCCCGCTTCCGTTTGGCGTAGCTCTCGAGGTCGTTTACCCAGCTGGCGCACAGATGCTTCAGAACACACCAACTCTCGTTGCTTAGGCTTATCCCTTGCTCCTTGAGATCCTCCGCAGCTAACTGGTAGAGGTAGCGGAGATCGTCAACAAGTTCATGTAGGAATTTGTCATCGGACTCTATCGCATGGGTCACGGATGCAACCGAGTGGGCAAGTGCCTCAATAGTGTTTCGATCAACTTTCATCTGCTCTCACCTTGAATTCCTTGCCACAAAAAGGACAATTTATTGGCTGATTTCCCAAATCCCAATGGGCTTTCTTTATTACGATTTCCAAGTTCTCAATTCTATTGTCATCCTTCATTCCATTCCTGTGGTGAACCTCTTCATTCTCCTCTAAGGGTCCCCCTAGTTTGGATGCCATTATGATCCTGTGCTCCTTGATGTACCCTCGATTCGTATTCATGACCCTGGCGAGTTCTTGCTCCCTTTCTGAAAGTGAGTTAACCCGAACTAGAACGTACCCGTAAACGTCCTTTATTTTACCACCTTTCCATGCAGGATTTTTTGAGCCTACTTTCAAAATCCTGTTCTTTGCAGCCATCTCAGGACTTTTGTTCAGACATTCGCGAGAGCAACACTTGGCCGTATTTTTTCTGTAAGGATACACGCTAAAATTTGAATAGCATACCCCGCATATCTTCCCGATCTTACCGCCTTTCCAATTGGGATTCATTGGACCCATCCGTATCATTAACTCTTCCCCCTCTCAAGAGTTCTCCTTGCGAGATCCAGTAGCCCCCCGCGGTAGCTCGATGTCCGCGTATCATCGTCGCAGCACCTCGGGTCAAGCCCCCTCCGACCAGAGTTCGTTCGCTCCACCTCTCTAGACGGTATCTCGCTCATGATTACCAGTAGGTTCTAAAGAATTAAAAGCCTACTCGCAAGGTTAATTTCCTGTTTTTTCTGAGCCGGGGTTCTCTCTTTTTTTCGGGCTGGGGATGATGAAGTTCCCTCGTTTCGTGCCCTCGTCAGCCCCTGCGGGCGTCTCGTCAGGGTTGGGCACCCTCGTAAAACCGTTCTCCTGCCGTTAGAAGGCGCATTATTGGGTTCTTTTTTGGCGAGGGTGTGAGCCTGCCTGAGCATACCCTGAGCCGAACCCTCGGATGTGGGCCTAGTTAGGTTAAAATAGACGTCAAGCAATGTGTGCGATGAGGAACGCTTCTAATGCCTGAGATCAAATGCGAGTTCTGCCCTAAAACGTTCAAGACTACGCAGGCGCTGGCGTCGCACATAAAGTATGCACACCAGGACGAGGTGGGGGGAGGGGGGCCCGCCCCTGACTTCGATTTAAAACAAGAGATGAGGGATATCCTGCATGAGGTCGGGCTATCCCGGGGGCGCAAACTCGTCACCGACACGTATTTTGAGATTATGACGGGGAACTCTGAGGCCGATCTGAAACAACTCGACCGGCTTCTCGCCATGACTGCGGTGGCGAAACCCCTGCGGGACCTCGTGGTGATGAGGTGGGGCCAGCGGATAGGGTCGCCAGTAAAACTCGAACCAGAACGCAAACCAGAGCCCGAACCCCAAGAACGTGAGCCAGAATCGCGGTGCCCGTGCGCATTTCCCACCATGCTTAACAGCGTCACCGATCCCGCATCTGGTCGGCGGGTTTTATTTTGCTCGATAAAGGAAAAAGCGTGTATGTTCTATCACCTTGCGTTCGTCGCCCCGTGCTCTCAATGCGGCACACCCTTGGATGCCTCAAGCCTGCAGATGGGGGCTACGTTTCAGTGCCCGCGGTGTGGCGCTGGGCTCGTGAGGGCCGTCGAGGGGACCCCACAGGTGGTCAAGGGATACACCCAATTACAGATGCCCCCGCCTTGGCAACCTGGGTTCTGATATTCGGGGGCGTGCCATCACCACTGGCAGAAATAGGTTCAAAGTAGCGCCGTTTTTTCCCAACGGGGTGTGGGCTTTGGTTCGACTTCGACTTCGGCGGGTTGCTCGATCACTTCGACTTGTGGGGCTTCGATCGTCTCGACGGGCTCGGCTTGTTTAACCGGTTGAGCTTCTTCGACGCGCTCAAGTTGAAGAGAAACTCTATCCAAAATCTCTAGTCCAATTGGGCGCGGGCGACTTTCTTGCCACGTTTTGAGGACTGGCGTGGCTCCGATTTCTCGCGCCAACCGTACTCGGTTTCTCATCATTCGCCTAGTGAGGTTAACCCCCGTCACGAAATCTTGCAGTTTTTGTCTGATATGCTGGACTCGCCCATCAAAAGTTTCGTCGTCCTGCATCTAATCGCAAATCATTTAGTTTTCGCATCTAAAAAAGGTTTAGCATTAAAGTATCACAAGATGTATTACATTAAAAAAAAGAAAGGGGCGGTTGGCGTTTGCCCCTACTCTTCTTGGATTTTTTTGGCAGTCTTTGTCGGTTTTTTTGTCTGTCGCCTAGATAATGCGTACGCCGCGACAAGCAGTGCGATTATTGCCACTACGACCGCCACCCAGGGTATCCCCGCTTGCGTGTCCTCTCCGGCCGATCCCTTTGGCCCCGTTGCTCCAGTTTCGCCCTGCGGCCCCTGCGATCCGGTTGGTCCTTGCGGTCCTACGTCCCCTGTGTCCCCCTTTGCGCCTGTCGATCCTTGTGGTCCCGTCAGTCCAAGTGCACCGTCTTCGCCTGGCAATCCATCTTCACCGTCCTCACCGGGGTCTCCCTTGTCGCCTTTAGGTCCGATGAAACTCACTGGTACTCCATATGGGTATGGTGCGTTGAGCCAAGGCTCGGCGTACACCTTCCCCTCTACGCTGTTGATGATGAAGACTATGTCCGTGGTTCCCCACCAGTTGTGGGTCGCGTCGACCTCAATAGTCGCTACGGTATTGTTCACGCCGTAGACACCGTTCCCTACGATGTTATTGAAGTTAACAACTACATCGGTGGTGGGAATTTCGTACTCGTGTATGCTCACCCCATCTTGGGCGTTGTTCTCAATGTCATTTCCTGTGATTCTTATATGCTGGCCTTTCAGTTTCATCCCGTGATCCCAGTTGTTGGTTATTTCGTTGCCAGAGATTTCTATGTGTGTGGAGATCCACAGGCTGATGCCGCGTTTATACTCTTTGATGATGTTATTCGAGATTGTTAAATTGTCGTTGTGGCTCCCCCCTATACCAGCGCCACTCACTTCAGTTCCGGTTCCGACCATATTGTTATTGTCGATAATCGAATTGTCGACATCTTCGAGATGTATGGCACGGAGGTTTGGGTCAGGGCTATCTCCTGCCGCGATGGTATTGCCTTCGATGGTGATGTTGTCGCCGTGCCCAAAGTCAATCGCTATGCCAACATCGTTTGCCTCTATGATGTTATTTCTGATAATCGAACCCTCTTTGGGACCGATATACCATATTCCACGACAACTTTTGATGATGTTGTTTTCGATCCTAAGGCCGTTTACCCGGTCAGCGTAGATTCCATAATGCGGCCAAGTTCCTGGTGCCAATATGGTAAACCCTCTAACCGTGACATCCGAAGTAGTGCTAGGGTACGGCGCTACAATCCTGATACCGTACTCCGCGATGCCAGTAGCATCGATAGTCGTGCTTAGAGCACCATCAGTAGATTCAAGGGTCAGACTCTTGTCATAAATGGTTATGTTCTCATTGTAAGTCCCCGGGTGTACGATCACGGTGCCGCCCTCAGCTACGGCATCGATGCCTTCTTGGATTGTGGCAAAGTGAGCAGGGTCGTCATACCAAGTTGTTTCTGCATCGTCGTCAACCCAAACTTCAATGTTTACCGTAATGTCGCCAACTGTAGCACTGTAAGTAATGCCAGATTCTCCTGTTGCGTCGGCCATTATTGAATAGAAGAGGTGCGCCGTCGAGAAGTCTTCGTCAAGTGTGTTTGCGTCTGCCATTGCCTTAGTAGAGTATCCGTATTCTGCGGGTTCCAGCCCCCCATCATAATATGTTCCATCTGCATCCCATATTTCGAAGTATGCTACTCCGCCTGGACCATCTTTATATGGTACCAATATTATCCTGTAGTCGATTCTTTGTGCTTTCTCTGCGTCTACATATACACATATACTCCCAGCACCGTATCCCCCAGGTCTATGTCCTCCGTAGTCTTGCATGTGGAATACGAGTATTCCAGGTGCAGAAGAAGCGAGGGCAATCATGTACACTCCCGCATTTGTCTCTTCTTTAGTTGCCTCTGGTCTTACTCCTATCTCTAAGTATGCGGTGTCAGGCCAGACCCCAGAAGCCACGTACAAATCAAAAATGGTGCCCTCTATCGTTACTAGACCACTCTGAGCGTTGAAAGCCACATCGTCTAATACAGTTTCTTCGGGCCACATTCCAGACTCGCTGGTAACGCTTAAACTGCTTCCTTTCATTTCTAACAATTTCTCTGGACTCGCGCTCGCCGTCCCCGCCTGAAACACGGAGATCAGGGAGATCAGCATCAGCGCTGAGATCATCAGCGTTGCTATTTTCGCTTTCATTTCGTTCTCACCTCCCTCGCTTCTTTTTCTGACCAGTAATTAGACCGATAAGCTTTTCCAAAATCTCCAAGAGTAAAGCAACAATGAGACCCACGCAAGCCATTATCACCAAAAAGGCGAGACATAAGAGGTTTATCACTGTCCGCTCTGGGCATCCCGAGAGTAAGCATACGAAGAGCAAGCCGACAAGTACAAACTCCAACACGATTAGTGTCCGTAGCACCCACCAATTCATGCCGCCACCCTTCTCTTGGCGATGTTGCGCAGAACCTTGAGCTTTTTGATAATTTCCTCGTCTTTTTCCGCCGGGATCGTTGGGATCGACGTAGCTTCGATCAAGCTGGATATGACCTGCGATATACTGATGTCTTTCTTGTACACCTTCTCCAAAGCAATCTTAATCTGCATCAGGACTTCGTAATCACTGTCGGAAACCCAAATGCTCTTACCTTCGGAGCTTGAAACTCGAATCTTGAACCGTTTGCTTATCCCACTAAAAGGGGCAACAGCTATTGGGTTCTCCCCATTGTCAGAAAAAACGAGGATAATAGGATTCACTTTCTTAAATTCTGTGAGTTGTTTTGGTGTGAACCAGATACCACCGCGATCTAAGCGTTTGACCTCATATTGTCGTCCATCCTTGAGAACGAAATCTGGCTCTCCGCGCTTCTTGGTACTAGAAATTATGTCCACCTCGCCAGAGATTATTCCGTGCTTGACCAACCAATCAAAGGCTTTTTGTTCAGTCTTGTTCATTTTTTCACCTTTACGGCTCGGCGGCAGCTCGGGCAAGTGGGCTTAATCAATTTACCCCCGTAGTCCCATTCGTAACCGCAGTGATCACACTTGACTTTGACCATTCAACCGTATTATTCGTATTATTATTAGTATTTAAGTCTAATGGAGCCTGATAACCACTTCGGTCTTGTTGATCTTGATTACCACCACCTTCCCGTCCACCCTCTTCCCTTTGATTTCCGATATGTGT
>JAUXAH010000393.1 GCA_030614945.1 Phycisphaerae bacterium | reverse complement strand
CCGCCCAATGACGACTGCGCTAATGCAACGGTGATCGGCAACGTAACGAACCTCCACTTCGACACCACGCAAGCGACGGTCGATGGTCCTAAACTCTGTACGCTTGTTGACAGCGCAAACATCTGGTACCGCTATACCGCTACGTGCACCGGTCATATCCGCGTCAGCCTGTGCGGCAGTATCTTCAACACCAAGCTCGCCGTCTATGACGGGGTCGCCTGCCCCGTGACGCCAGGCCGGCTGATCGAATGCAACAACGACTACTGTGGTCAGCAGTCGCAGGTTACTTTCATGGCAATTGAGGGCAGGCAGTACCTAATCGAAGTTGGGGGCTTCGCCACCAGTACCGGGCAGGGTCTGCTGACTATCACTCCTTGCGGCGAGGTGCCACCCCCGCCGTCCAACGACGACTGCCACAACGCAAGGTCGGTCAGTGACGTAACGGACCTGTACTTCGACACCACCGGCGCGACAGCCGATGGTCCCGGCCTCTACATGACCAGCCGGAACCTCTGGTACAGCTACACCGCTACGTGCACGGGCACAGCCACCGTCAGCCTCTGTGGCAGTAGCTTCGACACCAGGCTCGCCGTCTATAATGGGGACACTTGCCCCCCGACGGACCCCCGGATGATCGCCTTCAATGACGACTACTGTGGTGAGTACTCGCAGACTACTTTCCCCGTGACCGCTGGAAACCGGTACCTCATCGAGGTTGGGGGCTGGTCCCAGTCCGATTACGGTCACGGTGTGATAAGCATCTATTGTGGCGGGCCGCCATACCCGCCGCCGCCATATCCGCCGTCCAACGACAACTGTTACAACGCAACGTCGGTCGGTAACGTAACGAACATGCACTTCAACACCACCAACGCGACATTCGATGGTCCCGCCCTTTACATGACCAGCAAGAACATCTGGTACCGCTACATCGCTACATGCACGGGCGAGGCCACCGTCAGCCTGTGTGGCAGTAGCTTCGACACCAAGCTCGCCGTCTATAATGGGGCCAACTGCCCCCCGACGGCCGGCCGGATGATCACCTACAATGACGACTTTTGTAGTCAGCAGTCGCAGGTCACCTTCTCCGCGACCGCTGGAAGCCAGTACCTCATCGAGGTTGGAGGCTGGTCCCAGTCCGATTACGGTCAGGGTGTGATAAGCATCAGTTGCGGCGAGCAGCCTTACCCGCTGCCGCCATACCCGCCGCCCAACAACAACTGCTATAACGCAACGCCGGTCGGTAACGTAACGAACAAGCCCTTCAGCACCATCGGCGCGACATTTGATGGTCCTGCCCTTTACATGACCAGTCCGAACATCTGGTACATTTACACCGCTACATGCACAGGTAACGCCACCGTCAGTCTGTGTGGCAGCAGCTACAACACCAAGCTCGCTGTCTATGACGGCGGCGGTTGCTGGCCGACGGGCGACCAGATGGTCGCTTACAATGCCAACTACTGTGGTCAGCAGTCGCAGGTCACTTTCCCCGTGACCGCTGGAAACCAGTACCTCATCGAGGTTGGAGGCTGGTCCCAGTTCGATACCGGCACCGGTGTGATAAGCATCAGTTGCAGCGGGGCGCCTTACCCGCAGTACAATGACGAATGCGAGAATGCAACGCCGGTCGGTAACGTAACGAACATGCCCTTCAGCACCATCGGCGCGACGTTCGATGGTCCCGGCCATTGCATTACCAACCGGAACGTCTGGTTCCGCTACATCGCTACGTGCACGGGTAACGTCACCGTCAGCCTCTGCGGCAGTAGCTACGACACCATGCTCGCCATCTACAGCAGCTCCGATTGCTATCTGACGCAGAACGAGGTAATCGGCTGCAACGACGACTTCTGTGGTCCGTATTCGGAGATTACCTTCGCCGCGACCGCTGGCAACCAGTACCTCATCGAGATTGGGGGATACAACTCCGAGAGCGGCCAGGGTGTGCTGACTATCAGTTGCGAGGGAGGCTATCCTTATCCTGAGGAATCAGACCTCGGCGATGCGCCGGACAGCACCAACAACTTAGGTCCGGTCATGACTGCATATCCCATGGGAGTCCAGGCCAATTACCCCACTGTCTTCAACGATGGTACTTTTGGCCTTGGGCCTTACGGGCCGATTCACTTGAACCCCCTGGCAGTGGCCCATTTGGGCAAAGGCATCACTCATGAGACCGAAGCTGACATCGGCCCGGACGCCGATGGGCTCAACAATATCGACCCATTAACTAACTCGCCGAACCGGGATGGGGCTGATGATGGCGTCGTCTTCCCGCTCAATCTACCCCATTGCAGCTGGACCACATTTGATTACCTTGTCAATATTACCAACCCGGGTGGTGACCTTTGGGTCAATGTCTGGCTCGACTGGAACCGAGATGGTGACTGGGATGATACCCTT
>JAUXAH010000697.1 GCA_030614945.1 Phycisphaerae bacterium | reverse complement strand
AGGGTTGATTGTGCTTTTGTTGGTTGAAAAAATCAAAGGTTCGGCGTTGAGTGAGCGAATGCAAGGGGTTGTAGCTTATGCCGGCTGGGTGCTTATAGGAGGGTTTTTTCTTTACGTAACGTTTAACGATATTGTCAGGAGCGTTAGGGGCTTTTTTTAGATAAACGGGTTGCGAGTTGCGGGTTGCGAGTTGCGGGTTGCGAGTCGGAGATAATGAAAAGTTACAAAGATTTGGAAATTTACAAGTTGTCATATGACCTGGCAATCAGAATTCATAAAATGTCATTAAAACTTCCAAAGTATGAAATGTACGAAGAAGGTAGTCAGATAAGAAAGTCATCAAAGGGTATTACTTCCTGTATTGTTGAAGGATACGGACGGAAAAAATATAAACCAGACTTTATTAAATTTCTGATTTATGCTCATGCATTGTGTGACGAAACAATTCTTCACTTGAGTTTCATAAGAGATACGCATGAACTTAATGAAAAGGAAATAAAATCGCTTCTTGATGGCTACAATGAGTTGGGTAGGAAAATAAACAAATTTATTCAATACGTAGAGACGGAGTGGAAATAAAACGGGTTGCGGGTTGCGATAGGGATGAGATTTCTTTTGGCTGACGAAAGGATTTGAAGGTGTTGGAAACGTTATTGGAAAAGCTCTCTTGTGAGGGGTATCACGAAGGTATATTCAGCGCCCTGAAAGAAGCAGACGGTGAAGTTTATGAGTTAATAAGAAGAGAGTACAAACGGCTGCAAAATACTATTCAGCTTGTAGCGGCGGAGAACCGATGCTCGGCGGCGGTATTAGCGGCTCTCGGCTCAGTCGTTCAGAACAAGACAGCCGAGGGCTTTGTCGGGGCCAGATTGCACGGGGGCTGCGAGGTTGTTGACGATGTTGAGGCGCTTGCCGTGGCCAGGGCCAAAGAGGCCTTCGGCGCCAAGTATGCAAATGTGCAGCCGCATTCCGGCACACAAGCCAACCAGATTGTCCTTACGGCGATACTGAACAGCGGCGATAAAGTGCTGAGTATGGGCCTGGACCAGGGTGGACATTATTCG
>JAUXAH010000717.1 GCA_030614945.1 Phycisphaerae bacterium | reverse complement strand
TGGAATGGTAAAGTTCGAGGATGTCCCGATTCAACTCGTCGATATGCCGCCCATTACCGCCGACTATCTCGCCCCGGGCCAGGTGGGGACATACCGCAACTGTGATGTAATCGGCATCGTTATTGACCTTTCCGCCGACGTCCGGCAGCAGTTACGCATCTGCCTGAACTTTTTAGAGTCAAGAAATCTACTCATCGATACCGAAACATCGACCGTGGACGAACACGGCAACGTTCTTGCTAAAAAGGCCTTTTGCATCTGCACCAAATCCGACATTGCCAAGGCCGGCGCCCTTGGAGCCCTGAAACAATCGTGCAAATATCCATTTGAGCTCGTGGAAATCTCCGCCGAAACCGGCACCGGCCTCGAAAAACTCTCTGCTACTTTTTTTAGTTTATTAAACATCATACGCATTTATGCCAAACCGCCCGGCAAGCCCGCCGATATGACCGATCCATTCACACTGCCGGCCGGGGCAACCGTTATGAACCTGGCCATTGCAATCCACCGTCAGTTAGCCGAGAAACTCAAATTCGCGAGAATATGGGGCACCGGCGTCTATCCCGGACAAAACGCACAGAGAAATCACATCCTGAATGACAAAGACATTATTGAATTGCACTTCTCGTAAGTTTGCCCTATAATGTGTGTTTTAAATTCGAAATCCGAAGCACGAAATTCGAAACAAATACAAAATTCAAATACTCAAATGTTCAAAACTATTTTGGTCGTGTGAATTTCGGTCATTTGAATTTGTTTCGGATTTCAATATTCGATATTCTAATTTGAAAACCGGAGGTTTTTATGGAATGCAAAAAAGAGGAAAATCTAAAAGATTGCGGCTGTACATATCCGGGCTGTGACAAAAAGGGAATGTGCTGTGAGTGTATAAGCTATCATTTATCGTCGAAGCAGCTGCCCGGCTGCTGCTTCCCCGATAACGTCGAGAAAACCTTCGACCGCAGCTTCCGCGCCTTCGCAAAGGCCTGGGGACTGTAAGAAAATTAAAAATTAAAAAGCAAA
>JAUXAH010000418.1 GCA_030614945.1 Phycisphaerae bacterium | reverse complement strand
CTGAGCCCCGTCCTGCTTGTCCTCCGAAGCTTCTGCGAAGGTGGGAGCGGAGCCGAAAGAGAAGCCCTGAATTTCGAAACCCGCCATACGAAGAATTTCTCACACTCTCATTGACCTTGTCTGGTTTTGATGCTATTCTATCGCCGGCTTAATTAAGGAAGCTAAATCGTGGAATTATCCTGGCTAATGAAACTGAGAATTGCTGCTGTGGTCGCCACCGGAGTCGTTTTAATAGGTATTCTGGCCTGGCCGTTAGCAGCACCGCCCGAGCCGTCGGAGGCTGTGTCCTTACTTGCCGATGGTATAGGTTTCGATGACGTAATAACTTTGGCGATTTTGGCGGCTTTGGCATTTTTGGCCGGCCTTATCGCCTATTTTCTCTCTTGGCCCTACGGCCGAGAAATCGGCATCCTGGCGGCACCATCCGGCTTGGCCATCTGGGCCGTACGCTCCAGCAGTATGGCCCGCCTGATGCAGCGCACTGCCCCAGCACAGCGCCAGGCACTCTTTGCAACCCTTAAATGGGAGCCGGTTTTCTGGCTGGCTATTGTCGCCGCCGGATTTGTCGGCGTATTGATCGCGCAGAAAATATCCAGGCGAAAAGTCGAGCCGGTCGGGAGCGAGGAAAAATCTAACTCCAGGTTAAATATGTACTTAAACGCAGCGGTTGCGCTGGCTGGCTCGGTCTTGATAGCTCAATTTTGTATCACGATATTTGCCCAGGACGTTAGAATATTCGACGACCAATTAAGAAGGTTAGTTATGGCCCAGCCGGCTGTCGGGCAAGTCGTTTTTGCTGTATTAGTTTCGTTCGGACTTGCCGCTTTCGTAGTCAAGGCATTTCTCAACGCCAGCTATATCTGGCCCACAATTGCGAGCGCTTTGGTAACCGCCTTTGCTATAACTATTTACGTCAAGCAAGATGTATTACAGCATTTTATTGAGCGCCACCCCGCAGCTTTTTTCTCTAATGCAGTTATTTCCATATTGCCCGTGCAGATGGTCGCTTTTGGCACTTTAGGCTCGATTGCCGGCTACTGGATGGCCGTCCGCTATAATTATTGGCGAAAACACGCATAAAAAAGCCAAATATGCGGGATTCGGCAAATTTAATCCATCTTTTTTCAAGTCTTCTCTCTTCGATAAGTGTATATGTTTTAAGTGGTTATACGCGAAAGGGCTGATAATTAATCTTCGCTGTCCAAACAAAAGCAAAAATGATTGTTTTCGGCCTCGAAATTAGCCGAAAATATAGTTGCGTTCAAGCTTTGTCTCTTGGATGTTGTTTCTGGACTAAGTCGTTATGTGATAATGACATATAAAAGCGTTTGACGAGCAGCCGGACGAACAATTGGCCGGATTTCTTCGTAGAATATAGTAAAACCAGCCGACAAAAGGAGTTGAAAATGTTGGTTCTAAGCAGGCAAAAAGATGAGTCGATTATGATCGGCGACGACGTCGAGATTACCATCGTCGATGTCCGCGGGGACAAGGTTCGTCTGGGCATAACGGCCCCGAAGAAAATACCGGTTCATCGCAGGGAAGTGTACGACGCAATCCAACGCGAAAAGAGCGAAAAAAGCGAAAAACAGGCTCAAGAACACTAAAACTCACAGCCGGCAAAGCTATTATATCAAATTTCACACGCCGTCCTATTTTGTCCCTATTTTCTTTGCTGATTTGCTTTCTCTCGTCGGCTGCCTTATTTGCGGCAGTGCCCCCCAAACACCCCTCATTGCGTTTGGGGACCCCGATGCACTTTGACGTCGAGGTGCTTAACGCCCCATTTCAGGGCCTGTTCGTGGGAGTGGAAGAATACGTCGAGCCGGTCTCCCCGGATGGCACCGCCCCTGTCGAGGACTTTTACGGGCTGTCCATTTTTGTAGCCGGGGATGAGCATTTCAGTGCCGAATGAGTATTGTTTGTCGGCCGCCACGAAGGCATCGCCCGGCTGTATTTTATGTCCGCAGGCCGTTATGCCGTCTGCATATTCGCCGCAGCATTTTTCGCACGGGCAATAGGCGGTTACACGCATTTGGATGGTTTGCCATTCGCCGGATTGTTCAGGCCCGGCCTGCCACACACTTACGTGTGTGGTATTCCCCATACGTGAGTATGGGGGAGGCTGACTGACGGCGTCCGGCTCGGTTGTGGTAGCGCTGAGTGAGGTTACCCGGCCGTCGGCCTTTGTGTAAACC
>JAUXAH010000356.1 GCA_030614945.1 Phycisphaerae bacterium | reverse complement strand
TGTTAAAATATGCCAGCTGGCCGGTAACTGAAAAAATTGTCCAGGCGCTCTTTGTCGCGGTAGCTACGGATACCGGCTGGTTCCAGTTCAGCAATACTGACAGCGCAGTTTTCAGAAGCTGTGCCGAGCTGATTGACGCCGGTGCAAGTCCAACGGAAATCTATCACGATTTGTACCAGAATTACTCGCATCAGCGGTTCAAGCTGATGACGGCAATGCTCAACACGCTCGAACTGCATCTTGACGGCCGATATGCAACTCAGCATCTGCTCCAGCGGGATTTCGAACGAGCCGGTGCTGCATATAGTGACACTGAAAATCTAATTGACGAATGCCGGCGGATAAGCACGATTGAGGCGGCAGCTTTGTTTGTGGAATTGAAGGACGGCCGGATTAGATGCTCTTTGCGAAGCGGAGGCGCCATCGATGTTCGCAAAATCGCCCAGAAGTTCGGCGGCGGAGGCCATAAAATGGCCGCAGGAGTCTTTCTACCAGGCCCTCTAAAAAACGCAAAAGAGCTTATCCTGGCTGAAATGGCTCAACAATTTGAACAGTTGGACGGTAAATGATTTTTATTCGGGTGGACAATAACGGGCACTCTCGCCGGTTTTATTTGGAAGAAAAAGCTCTTTTAGAATAGCCCGTCCTTGATAGCTGTTGGCCGGCACCCACTTCTTATCCTTAACCCTGCGAATAAGCCTTTCGTGCCCCCACTGTTCAGCACCACTGGCCCTTGGCTCGATAGGCTTAAGTTTTTCCTTTATTGCCTCGGGAATAGTGGTTTCCAAAAAGCCGATAAAGCGCTCAGATTCGTTTGGCTCAGGGGCATAACTGAATACATAGGCCTTGACGCCTGCCGGTCCTCCTTCTTGTAATGACCCCGAAGCAGACTCGATACGTAGCGGCCCTGAAAGTGCCTTGATAGGCGGAATTTGGTCGTCTCTTCCAACGAAAAGCTGCCCCGTGTTCAGGTCATAGAACCACGCCTTATCACTCAGTTCAACTTGTTCCAGGGGCTTTTCAGGGGTCAACAGCCATATAACAATCGTCAGGAGTAAAAATACGGAAGCGGCGGTTATGGCGATGATTATTTTGGGGTTTTGCCGGTTAATCCATCTCCTTGCAGCCAGTAGTTTTGCAGACAGGCGTTCCCATTGCTCTCGAATTTCATAACGAAGCCAGTCAGGAATCCTAAAAAACATCTCAATGTCCTCCAAAAATTCTGCGCCGAGATGTATCCGCTTTACACAAAAATAATTCTAAAACTAACGTCCCTTGAGCACTTCAACCATACGTTCTAAATCACGGTTATTGCCTGATGCTGCAGCCGAGTCTACTTCCCAATTCGCCAGCTCGACCGTCCGTGGGTCTTTCCATTTCCAGTACTTGCAGTGATAGTCTGCAAAAGACATATTGCAGCCGTCGGTGTGCCTTGCTGTTATATTGTGCCCATTTGTAATGCGCCACCTTGGCGTTTGCGAACTTATATCTATAGGCCGGAAGCTGCCCGCTATCCATCTTGATCTTGTCCTGCTGGCTGCGTCAACAAAAACTATCTTTCTGGAAGGGCTTGAAATACTTAATGAGCCAAAGGGCCTTACACCGCCGGATGCATACCCACCCATAGTGTTGGATATAGAATAACTGCGCAGAAAGCCACTGGCGTCACTCTTGCATTTATACAGGTCGGGGGTTTGCTCCGTATAAGACCACAGGATTCCACGCTCAATGGCTATTTTGGTGCCGCCTACATTGTTGGACGGCAGCTCACCCGGCCCATCGGCAACCCAGTAGCTGCTCCCCGGCGTGTCATTCCAGTACGTATCGGGCGAACAGAGTCTGTCGTCATTATCGTTGGCATAAAAATACCACGCCAGCGTCAACTGCCTGAGATTGTTAAGACAGACTACGCGCTTGCCAAGCTCCCTGGCCCTGCTTAACCCCGGCAGCATAATGGACATCAGCATTGATATGATGGATATCACAACCAGCAGCTCAATTAGTGTAAAACCACCCGGCCCAATCTTCCGAGCTGTATTTTGTTGCTGTTCTGACATCTGTCTACCCTTATTTTCATTGCAAAGAGACGAAACCAGCCGGCAAATCCTAACATCTATTATACAGTAATTGTGCTTCATCCGGCCACTCTTTTATTCTTCCTACTCCCCTTCGGCGTGGCTCCCTTCGACAAGCTCAGGACAGGCAGGGCAGGCTTTTGGGGTAGGATCTTGAGATTGGGTTTGATTGGGTTTGAATCTCGTATCTCGTATTGCGTATTGCGTATCGCGCTGGGGGATTGGGTTTGAATTGGGTTTGTTTTTTTGGACTGCGAAATCATCCTATTTTCTGTAATCCTTTGCTATAAGTGAGTTTACATTCATTTGGGCTTTTCGGAAATTGGCTTTGTTTGGGTTTGTTTTCACCAAGTGTCCAATCGCTTATATTTTCATAAGCCACTGTATGAATAGACTTTACGTTCATTTGCAATCCGCCTACGGCGGACAAGATTGGGTTTGTTTTGCATAAAAAGAGCTGATTTGTAGAGCGTTCTCGACAGATGTAGAGGGCCGAGGACAGAAGACAGAGGGCAGAAGACAGATGACACATTACAGAAGACAGTTGCTACTCTCTGAAACATAAATCCGA
>JAUXAH010000207.1 GCA_030614945.1 Phycisphaerae bacterium | reverse complement strand
CCCCCCCCCCCCCCCCCCCCCCCCCCCCCCCCCCCCCCCCCCCCCCCCCCCCCCCAAAACATAACCCCGGAGGGCGCGCCTCGGCGCGCCCGGTCAGCCTATGGCCTGGCAACGAGATTCCTATCCGTAACGTTCTGGTCCGTCGTGCTGGTGGGACGAGTTGAGGTATGAGCAGGTGTTCCGGAGGGGGGGATCTGTAATCGCCGGGGGCCTTCCGTATTGCTACCTATAATCCTAGGCGACGGCAGACCGGCGCCCGCCTTTCTTCTTGCCGGTCATATCCGAAACCGAGATTCATGATAGGAGGAAATACGGGGTGGAAGCACCCGGGGATTGAATAAGACAGATTCCCCCCGGTCATCGGGGGGGTGGAGGTGGGGCCCTGCTCCTACTCCGAAATGCTCCCGGCTCCGATTGCCGGGTCCTGGCTCTGTCCGGAGGGCCGGCGCGCGCCCCTCGACGTGACGATGAACGCTCCTCTCTCTGGCCCAAAGCGCGCGCGCGGCGCGCAAATGACGAAAACGCTTTCGCTCGAGCGGAGACCTGCGCCGCGCATGGGCGCGCCTCGCGCCCATCCGGCCCGGTCCTATCCTGGGGCTCTAGGGGCGTTCGCCGGTGTCGCATGGGGTGGGCGCTTTGAGGCACGACGGCTTTCATGTGCATGGATCGGCATTGACTGAGGCGAACGGTGAGTAATATAACGAACGTTATCCGACGCTGGATCAGGCTTTCGCGAGGGCTTCGCCCTTGCGTGGCTTTCACTTGACTAGACTTGGTGAGTGTTGGGGGATTGTGGATAAGCCCATGAGGTGCATGTGGATAGTGGGTGCACGCATCCTCGCGTGCGCGCGCGTCGGAGAGAACACCCTCATAGCTACTCCTACGCCTCTCCTCGGTCGGAGAAGAACAAGAACCAGAGCCGTCGCAGAGTAGAGGGGAGGGCCTTGGTATTCTCGGGCCGCGCGCGCGCAAGGGACGCCGGTGGCAGTGGAAAAAAAGGCGCTTGACAAGCGGTGTCGAGGTGTGGTAGGCCCATGCTGAGATCGGTGCAGGAGGGGAACGGCGGACGCGTTGCTTTTCTGAAGCACAACTCCACCGCCCCCTTCATCTTTTCTTTCGCGTCGAGAAAGCGAGAGTGACCATGGCGATCTTCAGTCCGATTCTGGGCCTGCTGCGAGGGCGGCTGGCGGGGAACGTGTTCAGCCACAACCTGGGCGGGGACTACGTGCGGCTTGGCACGACGCCGACGAACCCGCAGACGTCTCGACAGCAAGTGACGCGGTCGATTCTGGGCGGGCAATCCTCGTCCTGGTCGGCGGCGTTGACGCAGGCACAGCGGGATTCATGGGACGTGTTCGCGTCGGGGAATCCGATCAAGAATAGCCTCGGCCAGGACGTGTTCATCACGGGCTTGGCGTGGTACGTTCGGGCGTCCTCGCGGTTGATTGACGCGGGCGTCGCGGGTATCGTGAATCCGCCGATCTCGCCGGCGCCGATCGGGCTGCTCACGTTGGGGGTGGACATCAGCGCGGCGACGACGGTGGATGTGACGTGGACTGGTGCTCTGGGCGCGGCGGAATACCTGTTCATCTGGACGAGCTTGCCGGTTTCGGTGGGCTCGAGTCCGAACCTGGCGCAGTGCCGGCTGGTTGGGTATTCGCCGCTGCAACAGGCGAGTCCGTGGGCGGCGACGCTGCCGCACGCGTTCCAGTCGGGCGAGCGTGGTGTCTTCTACGCGGCGAAGCTGAACGACGAAGGGTTGATCTCTTCGTTCCTGCAGGCGATTGACGACAGCGATTATTAAGCGATAGACAGCGTCGAGAAACGAACATAGCCCACGTCGGGAAGGCCGTACCTCCGATCGGCGCATGGGGCGGAGTCCGTTATCGACGCGCGGGCTTCGCCCTTGGTTTTTGGAAGATGGTAATCAAGAAACGGAGAGCGCATCCGAAGAGACAATTCCAGGTGGTGATGTGCTTTGGGTGTGGGGCGCTGATCGGTCGGAACGACCGGAACTTCGTTTCGATCTTTTGGAATGACGGGGACCCGATGGGCGACGAGGTGGTGACGCCGCACCGGGCATCGACGATGCGAATGTGCCGTGCGTGCCGGTTGAAGGTGGTGGAGCGGGCGGGGTTGACAGTATGGGTCGGGGCGATGCAGATCGATTTGGTCCTGGACACGACAAACGAGATGAGCAAGACGAGTGCGCACGGCGTGACGCCGTGCCGGGCAATGAGAAAGGTAGTGGCATGGCAGCAAGTTGGGAATCGAGTTTAAGCGAAGATCTACGCGGAAAGCTGAAAGAGGTGGGCTGGTACGTTCTGATTTCTTTGATTAGGTGGTTGCTCGATCGGTTGACGAGCGGCAATCCTGGAGGTGAGAAGGATGGTGCTGAAGACAAACGAGTCGGACGCATACCCGGGAGCTAGGCTGGTCGCCGTAAACCCGATCACGGGGGGGGAGTGCTGCAAGCACGCGACGACGCAGGGGCTGGCGGAAGCGGTGCTGGCGGCCGGGGGAGCTGCGACGTTTCGGGCTGGGAAGCTTTTCCTGGATGTGAGTCAGGCGACGGAGCTGGACGTGTGCTCGGGCGAGGAGCCGGTGGTGACGTCGGTGGAGCCGGACCCGCTGGTTGAGGATGGGGGTGGGACGGTGCACGGGACCGATTTTGGAGTGGTGCAAGGGAAGCTTTGGGTGACGAACAACGTGGCGTGGGGCTCGGAGAGTGTGAAGGTTGAACAAGTGGCGGGGCCGTGGACGGATACGGAAATCGATTTCACGGCGGCCCTGGATGGGTTGCCGTTTTGGCCGGCAAGTGCGTGGCTGTACGTGGAGAACGCGTGCGGGCGGGCGAACCTGGTCGGGTCCGAGGTGAAGATCGAGTCGGGTGCAAAGTAACCAAAAACGAGGAGGGTCAGATCATGGGGCAGATCAAAGAGTGCTTTGTGTGTGGGACGTTGCTGGCGATGGCCGAGGACAAGTTGTTGGATGTGGCGCGGCCGGACGGGACGCGGCGGCCGCGGCCGGCGTGTGGTCCATGCTACTACAAAGCGGTTGCGCACGGGTGGGTGATGGCCACGCATGATGGGATGGTGTACAAGTGCAGGGCGCGGACGATGCAGCGGGACCTGTTTGGACGGACGTACCGGAAGCTGACGGCGAATGGTGGGCGTGATGTTTAGGGCTGAGGAGTGCTTCGTGTGTGCGTGGGAGCTGAAGGGGACGGAGCCGGTGGCTGCCCAGGCGCGGACGGCTGAGACGGCGTGGCGAGAGGTGGCGCTGTGCGGCATATGCGCGGGGAAGATGCGAAGGGAGGGCGGGACGTTGATCTACAAGGGCGACGAGTGGGTGACGGTTCGGGTTCGGAACGGGAAGGACGAGCCGGTCACCAAGGAAGAGCAGACGGTGATGTAGAGGCCCTCCTCTGCGACGGGGATCCCCCCCACGGATCTCCACCCGGGGCCGCCGATCGGGAAGTCGGCGGCCTTTCTTTGTGCGGCCGGCTGAGGCCCTGGCGGGGAAGTAGTGTTGTTCCCGCGGGGGCGCTGGCGGGAGTCGAGGCTGTGAGAGCTCGCAGGAGGCACGATCTCTGGCAGATTGGTGCCATTGGTCTAAGAGTGGGGGGATCTCGAGCTTGGGGCGGTAACGGTGCCCGGGAGCCTAGCGTGTGGTTGTAGAGGGCATTGCGAAAGCCCCGCACAGGCAACGGGTCTTTCCCGATGCCCGATCAGGATGAAAAGGCGCGGGACGCGCAACCGTTCAGAGCTTGCACGGGGCGTGCCAGCTTGCTGGCGCGCCCCTTGCGCGATCCGAGTGCGATCCGGGGTGTGGGAACGTAGAAGATTACAAGGCGGTGACAAGGCGGGCAGGAAGGCAAAGACTGGTTGAGGCAACGGGAGGTCGAGGGGACGGGCGTTTGGGGAGGGGCGGCGAGAGGGGGCGAAAAAAAGAGGGCGGCGGCGCCGGGTGCGGGGGCGGCGAGAGCCGCCCCTGTGCCCGGCGTCGGTCCGAAGGCGCGGGTTAACCGCGCCGGTCCTGCAAGTGCACAAAGGGCGCCGCTTCCCCGGCTGTTGATTAATTAATGCCGGTTCCATGGCCGGCCTACGGCGCACGACTGGACTTGCATCCGGAGGCGCCGGTCCTATTCCCGGGCGTTTAAATCCCTGGCGTTGGCTGGTGCGCGAACAGCGCACCACTCCGAAGCCCGGGCGTTAGCAATTTTTTTGGAGTTGAAAAGAACGGGGTCTTTTGTGGGGAAGATCGGGACCGGGGGGGGGGGGGGGGTATGGAGAAAAGGGCGCGCGAGAATGAAAGAAGGGGGGGGCCAAAACATAACCCCGGAGGGGGGGCCGCGGCGCGCCCCGGCCGCCGATGGCCGGGCAACCAGAATCCAAAACCAAACGGTGAGGGGCGTCGTGGGGGGGGGGCGCGGGGGGGTATTAGAAGGTGTTGAGGAGG
>JAUXAH010000420.1 GCA_030614945.1 Phycisphaerae bacterium | reverse complement strand
CAAACTTTCTGAATTTGATGACGAGAATACTTATGGCCTTTGGCGGCTGCAAATTTGTGATATGTGGGACTGGGACACCGGCAGCTTAGACAGCTTCGAGCTTATAATTACAGTTCCCGAACCCGCCACCGCCATCCTCTTGCTCCTTGGCACAGGCCTGATAACCCTACTTAACCCCCGCCGAACGTAATCTTCAGTTGTCATTGCGATCTGCTTAGCCCCCTGCACTGCAGGGGGTCTTTCTTTATACGCATCACATCCACCCCCACGCAATTTGAAGTGCAGAAACCAAAGCTTGAGTGTTGGCGAAATCCTTCTTTATTGTGAACTTACGAACGAGTCTCAAACGAACAATTGTAAATCAACAACAGCGAATTGCGAATTATTACGCTTTATCCCAGTCTTTAACCCTTTTGTGTAATTGGCCAATAACATTATCCTTATCTTCACCCTCATAGACTACGTAAAGCCGAAACATCTGGAAGGCGTAATCTGCATATTTTACTACCAAGCTGTGTTCTATCTCCATCAAGGAGATTGGTTCCTCGGTATCAGCCACGAAAATCTTTATATCCTCTTCTTCCTCTTCGAACGCCCTTTCTCGGATTTCCTCGGCCTTCATTTTGGTCACTTTTCCATAAGTGATTTCCTCAGGACGTTTCACAACAGTTACCTTTGGCTCGCATAGCAAAAACTGTGCGAGAGGAATATTGAACTCCTCGGCTAGGCCCCTCAGCTTTGATCTGCAGTTCTGCATAAAAATTCTTCCACGGTGAGTCGTCTTCTCTACATCTTCGCACACTGGGACTTTCTTCAACAGCTTGGGAGGCCTCCGGCTTTGAATTGACCGGGCAAGTGCCCTAATGGCTTCATCCTTATCCTCAATTGCTCTTCTCACAACCCTCTCCACAAAAGCGTCGGTAAATGTAAGCAGTTCTTCGCATTGAACCAAACGCCTTACCTCGTCACCATTAAGTGGCACGTTGTAGTGTTCACCATCTCGGTCCCTCAATCGTCTCAACATTTGACGACACGCTTCCTCCATCCCGTAGATTGTCTTATGGTAATAAACGACACGATGCATAAAGAAGCGAGCAAGCAAGAAATGCTCGACTGCGGGCAACGCCTTTTCTAAAAATCCAACCATTTTCTGTGGACTGACCTTTAGGTTGTTCAGCAAATAATTGATATCTATTTGCCCGTAAGGAACCCCGGTAGCATAAGAATCTCGTAGCAAGTAATCCCATCGATCAATGTCAAAGCTGCTGTGAATAAGTTTACTCAACTGAGGGTCTGCCGTTTCGCGCCTCGTGAATATATCAGCTACCGCTCTGGCACGCTCTTTACCACCGAGGGCTTTAATCAAATCATGCTGATTAGTTACGATGAGCGCTCCAACCTCCTCATGGCCCGGATACCAGCTTTTTCTTGCGTCTATCGCTTCCCTTGCCGGCGTCACACCTTCAACTTCTTCCTCTGTCCATTTAACCTTGTCCAGCTTTTCCATCAAATGCGAATAGGGGTAGTGGCCAACATCGTGAAGAAGAGCTGCCAGACGGAGGTTATCTTTTTGCTCATCCCCTATGCTTACTCCGTGTCTCTCCGCCGCCTCGAGAATTCGTATCATCGTTCCCAAAGCGCCGATGCTGTGGGCAAACCTCGTGTGTGTGGCGGTGGGATATACCAATTGTGCCATTGCCAACTGTTTCAATTGCCGCAGACGTTGGAATGACGCGGTGTCGATGACTTCAAGTTCGCGATCATTGAGGGGAATGGCGCCGTGGATTGAGTTGACAATGACCTTTCGAGAACCGTCATTGCGAGAGGAGGCCATAGACGGTAAGCTCCTCTAGTGCGTTTTGGACTTCTTGCTCATTGAAGGTCTTATTGAAGCGTTTCAGAGTCGCTGTAATCTGTTTGGCGCTGTTACGAAGTACTTGTCCGGTGTCTATGAGAAAATGTGCTGACGCCAATAGCTCAAGCTTCTTAGCAAGCTTATCCCGGCCGAGTCCCTCGAAGATGCCTCGTATTTTTTCCAGACGTTGTGAAGATGCATCGTCTAACTTCCACCCTTCGGATTCATCCAGACCAACTGAAATGTCCGTGGCGATGGCATATTCGTCGCGAGTCAGGGAGGGACTATACGGACCATGGAGGTACCAATGATAGTAGTAACCAAGATTGACCCCTGCAA
>JAUXAH010000211.1 GCA_030614945.1 Phycisphaerae bacterium | reverse complement strand
GTAGGCAGCAACGGCTATTTCAGGATGCACGGCAGAAACGAAGAAAAGTGGTTCAGCAAAGCCGGCAGAGACGAAATTTATAACTACTATTACGGCAGTGACGAACTTGCTGAAATAAAGAAAAGAATCGATAGATTAGCTGAGGCGTTTGAGACGCTTACGGTTATCGCTAACAACCATTATCGCGGCGCTGAACTTGCCAACGCCATTGAGCTAAAGGCGTTACTTAGCGGCGAAAAACAGCGTGTTCCTGAAGGTCTTTTGAGGACCTATCCGAATCTGGCGGGGATTGCGTTAAAATCGGATAAGCCGCCAAATGAAAATGGGGGGCATCTTCCATTGATGATTGATTCCGTCTAAAGCCGGATCTGCGATATTGATTATTGACTATTTTGGGGGAGATTGCTTCGGCTTCAACTTCGCTCAGGGCAAAAGATAGCGTATAGCGTTTAGCGTATAGCGTATAGCGTATAGCGTTTAGCGTATAGCGTTTAGTGTATAGCATTTAGGGGATTGAGATTGCCGCGGTGCGCTCGGGATGACCGAAAGAATATTGAATACTGAGCAAGGAATTTCGAATAAAGATTATATCATTTTCGCACCCATAATACAAGAAAAAATCGCATCCGGATTAGATTAAGGTACGGGGGGTGGATAACCGAATAGAAAAAATATTGATATACGACAGATTATTGGTAAACTTGCGGCGACAAATATCGTATTGCGTATAACGCCGGGTAAAATCGCTGATAACAATATCAAAATAAAAGAGTATGAGAAGAGGTGACGACAATAACTGATTATTCAATAAGTCCGGCAGGCGAAAAATTCGCCATTCCCAAAGAGGACGAGTACGGTGCGGAGCTGGCGCGGATTGAGTCGCTGGCAGAGTCGGCGCGCAATGAGGGCAAAGAAATCGTTGTAGTAATGGGCGTCGGTTTTGTCGGTGCGGTTATGGCAGCCATTATCGCCGACAGCACGGACAAGAAAACGGGCAAGCCGAACAAATTCGTCATCGGCTGTCAACGGCCGAGCACTCGAAGCTACTGGAAGATTCCTCTGCTTAACCGAGGTCAGTCGCCGGTAAAGGCCGAAGACCCTGAGGTCGAGCCGATGATTGCGCGCTGCGTGCTCGAGAAAAAAACACTCGCGGCCACGTATAACAGCGACTGCCTTAAGCCGGCTGACTGCGTGGTCGTTGATGTTCAGTGCGATTATACAAAACAGGACCTCGGCAATATGCGAACCGGCAGAGCGGAGATTAGCGCGCTGGAAGCGACGATAAAAACCATCGGCGAAAAGATACCGCCGAAATGCCTGACATTGATTGAGACGACGGTGGCGCCGGGGACAACGGAGCTCATCGCCTGGCCGATTATGAAGAGGGCTTTTGCTGCGCGCGGTATAGACTCGGAGCCGCTGCTGGCACACAGCTTCGAGCGAGTTATGCCGGGAAGAAATTACGTTTCATCGATTCGGGATTTCTGGCGGGTGTGCTCCGGGTGTAATGCGAAAGCAAAAGTACGTGTCGAGAAATTCCTGCGAGAAGTGCTGAACACGGAGGAATATGCGCTGACGGTTATGGACCGTCCGATCGAATCAGAGACTACGAAAATCGTGGAGAATTCCTTCCGTGCCACGATACTGGCGTTCCTTGACGAGTGGAGCTTGTTCTCGGAGCGCAACGGCGTGGACCTGATTAAGGTCATCAAGGCAATCAAGGTCCGGCCGACGCACAACAATATCATATTTCCAGGCCCGGGCATCGGTGGATACTGTCTGCCGAAGGACGGCGGGCTGGGGCAGTGGGCATATAAGCACATTCTCGGCTTCAATGACGATATATTCAAGATAACAACAATGGCAATCGACATCAACGACACGCGCGGACTTCACGCGGCGACACTGACAAGAGATGCACTGCGAAATATGGGTCGGCAAACAGCCGGTGCAAAGGTACTACTGTGCGGAGCGAGCTACCGGCAGGATGTCGCCGACACGCGGTACAGCGGCTCGGAAATAATCGTCCGCAAACTAACCGAGATGGGTGCGGAGATGCGGGTGCACGACCCGTATCTCGAACACTGGTACGAGCTGGAAAAACAGGACAGGTATCCTGCACCGGGTCACTCCCTGGCGAGGTTTTTCCGGAATCAGGACAACCTGATAAATATTCGCGTTCAGCACGACCTTGCCGATGTGGTGAAAGGCGCTAAGGCAATCATACTGGCTGTGCCGCACGCACCTTACCTGCAACTTGACCCTGACAAAATAGTTGAATGGGCAGGGGCACCGGCGGCGGTGGTTGATTGCTTCGGCATACTGGACGATGAGAAAATCCGCCGGTACTTCGAGCTCGGCTGCGAAGTCAAAGCATTAGGCCGAGGACATATCCAACGAATAAAAGAAGAAGTGAGGAGAAAGGCAGTGAGCTAAAGTGCCTAAAGTGGCTAAAATTAAAAAAGCCAATATTACTTAACTTTAGGCATTTTATGCACTTCAAAACCTGCAATTTTGCAAAACCTCTATGATTAAGGTGGATATTAAGAGTAAACGAATAGCTGTTCTGGCTCCGGTGGCTTGGCGGACGCCTCCGCGGGCCTACGGGGCGTGGGAAACCATCGCCAGCAATATTACAGAAGGTCTGGTGGCCCGCGGGTGGAAAAATATAACACTGTTTGCCACGAAAGAATCGATAACCGGCGCAAGACTTGAAGCTATTATTGAAAAAGGTTACGAAGAAGACAAGAGCCAAATCCCGAAGGTCTCTGAGTGTCTGCATATTTCCTATTGTTTGCAACGGGCGGATGAGTTTGACCTGATTCATAACAATTTCGATTATCTGCCGTTAACTTATCTTCCGTTTATAAAAACCCCGATGCTGACCACCATTCACGGATTTTCCGACCCGGATATATTGCGGGTTTACCACGAGCACAAAGACACTTACTATGTTTCCATCAGCGATTCCGACAGAGACAAGGATTTGCCTTATCTTGCGACGGTTTACAACGGCATCGACCTTTCCAACATAACCTTCCGGGAAACTGCGGGTGACAAGCTCGTCTTTTTAGGACGCATACATAACGACAAGGGGGCACATTTAGCGATTGATGTTGCAAAAAGATGCGGCAGAGACCTGATAATAGCAGGCATAATTCAAGACCAGGGTTACTTCGACACCCTTATCAAGCCGCACATCAATGATTCCTCGATTCAGTACATCGGCCCGGTCAATCCGGTGCAGCGTGATGTGCTTTTTAAGGAGACCTATGGGATTATTCATCTTAATTTGATTCCTGAAAGATTTGGTCTGGTGCTGGCTGAGTCAATGGCGGCGGGCGTGCCGGTAATTGCGATGGATTTGGGCTCGTGCCGTGAGGTCATAGCAGATAAGCAAACCGGCTATCTGGTCAACGGAGTCGATGAAGCAGTAGAAGCCGTCGGCAAAATCGATAGTATCGACCGTAAAAAGTGCCGTCAGCGGGTGGAAGAAAACTTTACCATCGACAAAATGGTCGAAGGCTACGAAAAGGTCTATGAGGAAATCTTCCGGCGAGAAGGAAAATATTGAAATAGCAATAACCCCCGATTCAAGAATCGGGGGCTAAAAAAGAAAATACGAATGATTGGATATATGTTGACTTGGACAACCTATGGGAGCTGGCTTCAGGGAGATGAAAGAGGCTGGGTCAAAAATGGAAGAATATTACGACCTGATAGCAAGCTATATCTGACGAATAAACAAAAACTAAAAAGAACGCCCGTCAAATTAAAAGAATCACAAAAAAGATTAGTGAAAGAAATTATCTCTGCCGAATCAAAAAAGATAAATCAGAAGATATACGCCCTTACTGTCTGCAGTGATCATATTCATATAGTTGCCGAACCCTGTTCAGAATCAATATCGCAGATAGTACAACGATACAAACGTGTAAGCACATATACCTTGCAAAAAAACGGATTTAACGGGAAAGTATGGACTAAAGGTTACGACAAAAGGTACTGTTTCGATGTAAAAGATTTGAAAATCAGAATAGATTATGTTTTAAGACACGGTTAAAGTAAATTTAGCCCCAGATTCTTGAATCTGGGGTTACCCGGGGAAAAAACAAATGACGAAACAACTTATTACTCGCTATAAAGGCAATCCCATCCTGACAAAGGATGATGTCCCTTACGCGGTGGAGACGGTCCATAATGCCGGGGTTACGAAATTCGACGGGCGATATATAATGCTGTTTCGCTCACACCTGACTACGGGGCGGTCCATAATAGGTATAGCTGAAAGCGAGGACGGATTCAATTTCAAGCCGCGCCCGGAGCCGTTTATGGTACCCAGTTATGAGGGGGAATTTTGCAAATACGAAGAGTACGGCGTTGAAGACCCACGTATCACCGCCTTAGAAGGAGCATATTATATAAC
>JAUXAH010000085.1 GCA_030614945.1 Phycisphaerae bacterium | reverse complement strand
CGTTTCAATTCACGCTCCCCAAGGTTCCACTATCATCCTCTCGATCACAAAAAACCTCTTTTTACCTTTTTTTTTAATTTTTATTTAATCCGTGCAATCTGCGAAATTTGTGGCTAATTTTTTGTTTTGAATTTTATATTTTGGTGATTCGAATTTGTCCTTACGCACTTACGCTCTTTCGCACTTACGCTCTTACGCTCTTCCTCCGTTTACAGAGATTTATAGAATTTCCACAATACCCTGCCGACCTCTTCAGCTAAATCTTGTAATCTCTTATGCGCTTCAGTGCCCAAATATTTCAACCTTGAACAAAAATCCAATAAATATTTAGCTTCCGCCAAGGAGCCCAAGGCTATGTTAAGAAATTGCCTTAATTCTTTTTTCCCTCCTCTCCCGTACCCTTCCACAATATTGGTGGGAACGGACAAAGCCGCCCTTCTTAATTGCGAAGTAATACCATAGATCTCTTCCTTAGGAAATTTCTTTGTTGCTACATAAACTTGAAAAGCTAATTCATCCGCCTTATGCCAAACAGTCAATTTTTTATACCCAACCTCAACCATTTCTTTCTCCTTCAACTCTTTCGCACTTACGCACTTACGCTCTTACGCTCTTACGCTCTTACGCTCTTACGCACTTACGCACTTCCGTACGCTTCCGCCAAAATCTTTATCGGATGCGTGACTTTCGCTTCGCTTATATGCTCTATCTGCATCTTACACGCGCTGCATTCGGTTAATACGTATCGAGTCGTGTATGATTCCAAGGCCTTTTTTAATCTCTCGGAGATTTTTGACGACAACTCATAATTTTTCTTCTGCATCCCGAACGTCCCCGCAAGCCCGCAGCAGCCGGCGCCGAGCTCAGTAATCAGAACGGGGCAAAGTCCTTTTAGAAGTTCGATACTCGCCCTGCCGCCGCCAATGGCATACAAATGGCACGGCTTATGATAGACAAAACTGGGCGCCTCGTCATTGCGAGGAGCGTAGCGCTGAAAGTCCGGCCCCTGGACGGGACGAAGCAATCTCTGCCTTTCCGACTCGCCAATCGGCTTCAATCTCCCGTGCCTGTACAAACCCAAAAGATAATTCATCAGCTCATACGTATTTTCCGAGACAAGCTCCGCATCTTCGCCCGTAACAAAATGGCGCAGCTCTTCTTTCAGACATAGCGCAGCGCTCGGCTCCGAACATATTATCTTATATCCCTCCCGAACCGCCCTCGCCAGATGCCTGACATTAAACGACAAATCCCTGCGGGCCCGTTTGACGTTACCATATACAATCGCCGGCAGCGGTGCAGGCAGCTGCTTCGGCAAAACCACCTCGATCTCATTGTGCCGCAGAACATCGACAACGGCAAAGCCTAATTCGTGGTCGTTATAATTTGCGTACGTATCCACAAAATACGCAACTTTATCAATCGGCTTTTTTATCGGCTCACAAGTTGCCAGAAATTTACGACCCGCCCTCAAAAAGGAACCGCGTTGAAATCTTGGCATATCTCTGCGCCGGTCAAGCCCCCCTACTCTTTCGAGAAACCACTTAAAAACCGGCAGCGCCGCTACAAAATTTGAAACAGGCCAAAAAGCGCCGCCCAACATACTAAGATAGCGATTATGACTTAAGACCACCTCCGCACGCGCCGGGCCCTTGCGCTTGACGTATTCTGCTCGCGCCGTACTAACCAGGCTGGAAATATCAACTCCTGAGGGACATTCCACCAGGCACGCCTTACAATTAACGCACAAATCCAGAAATTTTCTAAACTCCGCCGATTCGAAATCCTTTTCCTCCAACTGCCCCGTCACCCAGAAGTGAAGTATATTGGCTTTCGCCCGCGAGCTGCTCAGTTCGTCACCCATCGCACGAAACACCGGACACATCCGCAAATCGGCTTCCCTGCTTCGGCAAAGCCCGCACCCGTAGCACTGCTCAAGCTCCAGCGCAAGCTCATCTTTTCCAAAAACCAAATCCGTCTTAAGTCTTTCCGGCAAAATCTTATATTCCGCCCTCAAATTCTTAACCATAACATCAACGTCACTGTTAATGATTTTACCGGGATTCATCAAACCATCAGGGTCGAATATATTCTTAATTTTGCACAGCAGCTCGTAATATTCGTCACCGTATTGCCTTTGTACAAAAGCCGCCCTCACCAGCCCCTCCGCGTGTTCGCCGCTGATTGTGCCGCCCAGTGACCACGCAAGTGAGAAAACTTCATTTGCGACCGACCGCATCTTTTCAACGTCAGCCGGGTCGCTCAAATCCAGATACGGCCGCATATGCAGCAGGCCATCGCCGGCATGACCAAAAAAAGACATCGCAATACTATTTCGTCTCCCAATTTCCTCCAGCCCCGAAATATACTCCCCAAGCCGCTCGTTCCCGACGGAAACATCCTCCATAAATTCCACAGGGTGCTTCTTACCCTTTTTTCTATAAAGCAGCGGCCCGGCATCATTGCGCGACTTCCACAAATGCTCCTGCTGCTTCGGCTCAAGAACAATACTCCGCTTGCTCGCCATTGCCCCAACTGCCGAATCAGTTGCTTCTATTTTTTCTCTCACCTGCTCGCCCGTTCGACCCGTATGCTCAACCAGAAGAACTGCCGCCGCATCGGCGGGCAAAACATCACGATATTCCGGCAGCGCCTCAATTGCCATATCAATTAAAGTCCTGTCCATCAGCTCACACGCAGAGACGCCGGTGCCTACAATAATCGGCACCGACCGTGCCATCTTCTCAAGAGAATCAAACTCAAGCTGCAATAGCGCCTTCGCCGCCGGCACTGTAACAGTCCTCAGCACGATTTTCGTAAAAATAGCTAACGTCCCTTCCGAACCTGCCAACAGCCGCGCCAAATCTATCTTGCCGTTATGACAAATCCCTGCAATTGTATAACCGCTTCGATTTCGCCCCGCTTTAGGCAGTGCCCTGCTGATGACCGCCTCATTGTCCGAAAGGATGGATATGCACTCTCTTGCAATTGAAGCTGTTCTGTCGTCTTCTGCCTGCTCCGGGTCAAAATCATTTTTGAATTCAACCACACTACCGTCAGCCAGAACCGCCTCGACGCTTTCCACGTAGTCCGCGATATAGCCATATTCGAGCGAATGAGCGCCCGTGGCATTATTGGCAACGCAGCCCCCCACCGTCGCCCGGTTGCTGCTGGACGGGTCAGGCCCGATTTTTCTGCCGTACCCAGACAGGCAATTGTTCAAATCGTCCAATACCACACCAGGTTCACATTCCGCCCGCCCCCCGTCATTTGTCACACTAATAATATTGTTCATATACCGCGTCATATCAAACACTATGCCGCTGCACAGCGACTCACCAGCCAGCCCGCTTCCCCCACCACGGGCAGCCACCGGTACACCTTTCGCGCCGGCATATTTGACGACGGCTGCTACGTCTCTAACGTCAAGCGGCGCAACAATACATCCGGGGACTATTCTGTAAATGCTCGCATCCGTACTGTACGCAGCCCTGTGCAATATATCAGCAAAGACCTCTCCCCGCACAACTTTGCACAAATCAGCCGCAACTTGCTCCGGATTATCGCCCGTCATGTTAGACATCTGTGCCACGTTGGAATTTTTCCCTTTTTTCACCGAATTGTTCCTTATTCGATTTCTAACGAGTGTGGACGTTGGCAAAGCTCTTCCCCGGACACAGCTACTTTTTCAGCTTCGGAATGTCTAACGGGGTGCATCGCCTCTGCTATTCCTCAAAATCACGAGGCAGAAACTGCGCCTGGAAAAGGGTGCCGCTTACCCGAAGAACTGCAAGGTCATCTTCACTAACCTGACCGTTGATGAACTGCTGAACAACATGATGGGGATGATTACGAATATGGTCGGCATCGCCGTCGGCAATAATCTTGCCGTTATGGAGCATAATGATACGGTCGGCTATCTTGTACGCACTTGTCATATCGTGCGTAACAGCTACGGTTGTCTCGCCAAGTTCTTTTTGAAGCTTCAAAATAAGCTCGTTAATTATATCCGCACGAATTGGGTCCAACCCCGTAGTCGGCTCATCATATAAAATTACTTCCGGATTTAACGCAATAGCTCTCGCCAATGCCACTCGTTTCCGCTGACCGCCGGAAAGATTCGCCGGATAAAAATTCTGAAAACCGTCAAGACCAACTATAGACAGTTTGGTCTTTACAAGGTCCTCAACCTCACTCCAGTGCTTTATCTTGTAATGCTGACGTATCGGAAATACTATATTCTCAGCAACGCTAAGACTGTCGAACAACGCTCCAGCCTGGAAAAGAAACCCGTAATGCGTGCGTATCTTGTTTAATTCATTTTCAGGCAGATTATCTATTCGACGATTCTTAAAATAAACCTCGCCTGAAGTCGGCCTTAACAAAACATTCAAATGTTTTACTAAAACAGTCTTGCCGCATCCGCTCGGCCCAATCACCACCGTCGTCCTGCCCTTCTCTATCGCAAGGGAAACATTGTCCAGAACGACATTGTCCCCGAACGTCTTCGTAAGGTTTTTAAGGACAATTATGCCGTCGCCGTCACTGACTTCCGCCCCGTTTTTCTTACTGTCCTTTTCCACTCTAAATTCTGCCTTACGCTCTTACGCTCTTACGCTCTTACGCTCTTACGCTCTTACGCTCTTACGCTCTTACACTCTTACGCTCTTACACACTTACGCTCTTACGCTCTTACGCACTTACGCTCTTACGCTCTTACGCCCTTACGCACTTACTGCTCTTACGCTCTTTCGCTCTTTCGCACTTACGCTCTTACGCTCTTTCGCACTTACGCTCTTACGCTCTTTCGCACTTACTGCTCTTTCGCACTTACGCTCTTTCGCACTTACGCTCTTACGCACTTACGCTCTTACGCTCTTTCGCACTTACGCTCTTTCGCACTTACGCTCTTATTCTCATCAAACCAGACTTTTAATCGGCCAAAACGTACTGTAAATTGCCTTGAAAATCACTCCAAACGCAAAATTCAGTGCCAATATGCAAATAAAACTCGCCACAAACGCCTCCGTGCAGGCCTGCCCCACGCCGTGCGCACCTTGCTTGCACGTAAAGCCCTTATAACAGCTAATAGCCGCTATAGCTCCTCCGAAGAAGAAACCCTTGATAACCCCGATAGACACATCCCATAGTTCCACACCGGATGCACTAAAGTTCCAGTACGCCCGACTGTTAATCCCCAATTGAACAACGCTCACGAAAGCGCCACCTAAAACGCCCATCAAATCAGCAAAGATAATCAAAGCCGGCGTAAGCAGCAGGCACGCCACCACACGCGGGGCAACCAGATACCGTATCGGGTTCGTACCCATACTCCTGACAGCGTCAATTTGCTCGGTAACATTCATTGTGCCCAATTCGGCCGTCAAAGCCCCCCCAATACGCCCCGCTAACATCACCGCCGCAAGCACAGGCCCTAATTCTTTCACGACTGAAACATTAATCAAAACACCAAGGTGTTCTTCCATACCCATACCTCGAAGCTGGTCGTATGCCTGAATCGCTAATGTCATTCCCACGAACGCTCCCGTTATCATTATAACCGGCACACTGCGAACACCGATAAGATGCATTTGTGCCCATATCAGCGGATACGTCTTCGACCTGGTACAGCTACGCGCACACGCAATCATTGACTGCCAGACAAACCTTACAAATAGCCCTACATTACCTGCGTCTTCTATAGCTTTGGCTCCAAACACTCCAATCATAACATTTCTCTCCAAATTTTCTTGTCCCCGAGAATCTTATACCTGAACACGCAACAGGCGACCTTGACTCAATTATAATACTAAATACCAAATAGTAAATAGTAAATATCGAATATCCGGCGTCCATTGTGCTGAAAGTCCGGCCCCTGGACGGAACGGCGATTCTGTTGATGTTGGAACGGCAAACCAGTGGTATCAAGCCGCGCTTAGGTCTGCCGTTGTTGCGGCCGTATTCTCACTGATTGTTGTTGTGCTTCTAATAGTAAATTACCTTCAAATCAAGGTCTTCGACCCTGTCCGGGCCGAACGCCTGGAGTTATTGAAACTTAAAATCCTCGACCGGCCTGATGATAAACAGCTTTTGTTGCAAATTCGCAAACTGGATTTGGAAATCAGGCAGGACAGAATTCGGCGGCATAATTTCTCCTACAAAGGAAGCTTTCTGCTGCTTGGTGGCTTGGCTGTGTTCGTTATTAGCGCAAAGGTTGCAGCCACTTTCAAAAAGAAACTGCCCGAACCTCAGGCACTCCCTGACCGTCAAAGCGAGCAGGTTCGCCAGGCGATACGAGCTCGATGGGCAGTTACGGTTGGCTTGGCAGCGCTCGGGGCGGCAGTCTTGTTTTTCGCAACCAGACCCGTGATTGATTTCAGCGAGGGGCCGCCCCAAAAGGAGGTCTGGCCTCGCTTTCGTGGGCCGGGCGGACTTGGAATAAGTGCCTCTACAAATGTCCCTGCTAATTGGAATGCCGGTACAGGCGAAGGCATCCTCTGGAAAAGCAAGGTGCCGCTTCCGGGGCATAATTCACCGATAGTCTGGGGCGACCGTGTTTTTCTATCGGGAGCGGATGCCAATGAACGACAAGTTTACTGCTTTGACGCACTTTCAGGAAATCTCTTGTGGACTGGTAATGTACCAAACCTTGCTGCCGATGGTGCCGAGCCGGTTGAGCCCGGCGAGGATACCGGCTTTGCCGCACCTACTATGGTGACAGATGGTCGGCGGGTTTATGCCATTTTTGCAACCGGGGACATCGGCTGTTTTGATTTTTATGCCGGAACTGTCTGGGCCAGAAACCTGGGAACGCCGGACAGTGCCTATGGGTATGCCTCTTCCCTTGCGATGTACCGGGATTTACTCCTGATTCAATATGACCAGGGAGCTGTCGAGGACGAAAAGTCTAAGTTGATAGCTGTAAATGCATTTTTGGGCCACACCGTTTGGGAGATGAAACGACCGGTCCCGAATTCGTGGGCGTCGCCAATAGTCATAGAAGTCGCCGGTCAACACCAAATAATAACCTGCGCCGACCCCTGGGTTATAGCGTATGACCCCAACGGCGAAGAACTCTGGCGGGCCAAATGTGTGGGTGGTGACATTGCGCCGTCACCAATCTATGCCGGTGGATTGATATTTGCCATAGAGCCATACACCAAGCTCGTTGCCATAAGGCCGGACGGCCGCGGTGATGTTACTAAAACACATATCGCCTGGAGCATCGAAGAGGCCATCCCCGATATCTGCTCTCCGGTCAGTAATGGTGAATTGATATTTCTGCTGACAACGGATGGATTGCTTGGTTGTTATAAGGTTACTGATGGGACGAAGTTATGGGAGAAGGACCTGAGAGAGGATTTTTGGGCCTCGCCAAGTCTCCTCGGCGACCGTCTGTACCTGCTCGGCCAGAAGGGCGTTATGTTTATCATTGAAGTGGGGACCGAATATAAAGAGCTGGCCAGATCTGAGCTGGGCGAGGACTGCCATGCGTCCCCGGCTTTTGCGGATGGTCGAATTTACATTCGAGGTCTCAAGAATCTGTACTGTATTGGAA
>JAUXAH010000178.1 GCA_030614945.1 Phycisphaerae bacterium | reverse complement strand
GTTTTGTTCGTGTGGATATACTCGATTCTCGATTCTTGATTCTCGATACTCGATGAGCGTCCGGCATCGCGCATCGAGGCTTTGATGTCAGCCATTTGTCCAGCAATCATACCAGCGGGGCCGGCGGCCTCTGCCAATTGGCCAATCAATCTTACGGCAACAGTCGGTTCGTCAATCTCTTTGGCTAAAATCTCAAACGCAAGTGTCAAAAGGGCATCACCGGCCAGGATAGCGGTCGCCTCATCAAAGGCCTTATGGCAGGTCGGCCGACCACGTCGAAAGTCATCGTCATCCATTGCCGGCAAATCGTCGTGCACAAGCGAATAGGTATGCACCATCTCGACCGCCGCCGCCGCAATTTCGGCATTGTGGTTTATTTCCGCCCCAGGCGGACTGACAAGATCACAGCACCAGAGAACCAATGCCGAACGCACTCGCTTGCCCGGCGCTTCAAGGGTGTACGTAAGTGCTTCTTTCAAATCGCTGTTTATCTGCTGGGAAGCTAAGAGCCGCTGTAGAGTACTATTAACGAGCTGTGCTTTCCGGCGTAATTGAGCGTTGAAGTTCATTGACTATTTACTATCGACTATTTACTATTGATAATTCGAAAAGACATTTCACTCGATAATAAATAGAAAATAGAAAATAGTAAATAGAAAATTGGAAATGGTTTTAATTCTCGGCGTTACCGCATCGGGCAAAGGTCGATTGGCCTTTGGTCTGGCCGAAAGCTCAGGTGCTGAAATAATCAGCATCGACTCAATGAAGGTCTATCGGCGGATGAACATCGGCACCGGCAAGCCGCCCGAAGAGGCCCGCGTGCAGCTTCAATATCATTTGATTGACGTAGTCGAGCCGAGTGAATCCTTCAGCGTCGGCACTTTTCTCGATTTGGCTTACGAGGCAATGGAGGAGATAAAGCGGCGCAATAAGCCGGTCATTGCGGTCGGCGGAACCGCTCTGTATATAAAGGCCCTGCTCTACGGCCTCTTTGAGGGCCCCGGAAGCAACGAGCAGATACGAAAGGAACTGCGAGCACGAGCGGAAGCCGAAGGGCTGGGACAACTCTACCGCCAATTAGAGACAATCGACCCGACAGCCGCCGAGCGCATCAGCCCCAACGACTGCAAACGTATAATCCGCGCCCTGGAGGTTTATAAACTTACCGGCAAGCCCATATCAAGTCTCCAGAAGCAATGGGATACGATAGACGAGGGACGAGGGACGATAGACGATATACGATGTACGAAGCAGGACTGGACAATAATCGGGCTGCGAAGGGAAAAAGGCGACGCCAACAGCCGAATAAACAAACGGACAAAAAAGATGATTGCCGCCGGTCTTGTCGATGAGGTCAAATCCCTGCTGGCTGAAGACAAACCTTTAAGCAATCAGGCCCGATGTGCGATAGGCTACGCGGAAATAATCGATTATCTCAACGGGAAAATGAGTTTGGAAGACGCAATTGAACTTATAAAGAAGAATACCCGCCGATTGGCCAAGAACCAGAGGACCTGGTTCAGGACCTTCCAAAATGTCAACTGGCTCGATATCGAGCCCGAAGAACCGGCCGAAAGAATCTTTAGCCGCACAAAAACATTACTGCGTATCTAATGAAGGGTGAAGGGACACGTTGGAATCTAAGGCGTAGACGTAAACTCTCTCAAGCAGGTCAGGCGGCTTCGATTTCCGGGATGAAAACGTCGAAGTCTGGGCCGAACTGCCGGAAGTACAATAAAGAATAAGACCGTTTGAAAACCAGCAGGGGTAACATCAGGACAGTGCCGATATAGGGTATCGCGAGAATGCAGGCGGCGCAGCAGCAGGTTATACACATTGCCGCAAAAACAATTGCGCTAATAGCCATTGCTATGACAATCTGGAAAAGTATGTAAAGGGTAAACCTGCCTTTGTTGCTTGTGAGCAGTGTCCAAAATTCGCGCCAGGCATCGGTACAGGTGTAGGCGCGGAGGTACATAATCGGCACGACGAAGTCCATTGTGAATTTCATAAGCAGTGCGAAGGCGATTGCTACAGGTATTAAAATAATAATGGAAAGAAGTATCAGGCCCACTATTGCGGGCGTGCCTATGTGCGCGTTGGTCCTGGCGGCGATGATAGCGATAAAAACCATCACGCCGATGAATAGTGCAAAGAAAATGAAAGATATGATTCCTACAACGATTCGGAAGAGGAAAAGACTGTTGGCCTGGTGTCGGTATTTGCGCCAGGGTACTTTGACTTCGGCTTTGTTCAGGGCGACGCAGTGAAGGAACATAAATCTGCCGCGGCTGCTAAACCAGGTAATAAGAACACCTATTGCTATTATTAACACAGCGACCGCTATGACTGAGGGAATAATCCAGTGTAAGTTGTCGAGTACGAACTCTTTTGCATGACCAAAGGCTTCCTGGACATCAGGAGTCCCACCTCCTCTGCCGCCTCCGGGTCCGCCTCCGCTTCCCCCGCTTCCCAGGAATGCAAGCCAGGCACAGAAGCCGATGACGAACCATTTGCCGATATCGAAGGGTTTGAAGAGGATGAGCTTTACTCTTTCGAGGGCGGGGCTGATGGGGTCGATAACGCTAATTCTGGGTTCTTGCAGTGTCATAGTATAAGTCCTCCGAGATAAGCGAGCCAGTTAATGAAAACCGCTATCAAGACTGTCACGGCAAAAAGTGAATTTATTTTCATTAGTTTTCTGTTCATTCTTTTGGGGTGAATCATTAAGGCATAGATTCTATATGGAAGCTGGAAACAAATCAAGGCAAAAATTGGTGGGCCGAGGAGGTGAGACTTTATGGCCTGTTGGAGATTGCCGTGGGCGAGTGAGCAGACAGAGCGTGTCAGGCCGCAGAGGGCGCATTTTATGCCGAGGGTGTGGTATAAGAAGCAGCGCAGAGGCCATTTGAATCCGAACAGGTAGAGTTCGGCCTCGTTGACCCGGAAGAGCAATGAGGCGGTCAGGATGACGACGCAGAGGATAAGTATTATTATATGATGCACTTTTGATACTCGCTGCTTGTTGCTCGTGATTCGATTCACAATTTGCCGGAGACGATTCACGTTTGCGGCTTTTCTTATTGCTGTTTGAGCTTGCGCAGTTGCTTTTGAATCGGCCAGTCACCGAAGGCGAGGAAGAAGGCCATAATTATATCCGCTATCGGTACGAGCATTAACAGGCCGAGCGCCCAACTGTAGCCTGCCTTGGAGAATATCTTGCAGAAGATCAATACTTTTATGGCGACGACTATCAGCGCGATAAGAATCCCGAACATAAAGAACAGTGCTACAAATACAGGGGCCGCTTCCGGATGGCCATGTCCGAGTTGGAAAGCAGGTTCCATATTTCTTCCTTTCAATTGGTTTAGAAAATTAAGTTAATTAGCAGCGTTGCTGCGAATACTAAGCGCTCAGTATAGCAAGTTTCTGTTTGTTTACAAGGGGAATCTGATTGCAAGTGTTGGCAGACGTCAATGTATAATAAGCTTTTATGTTATTTTGCTTCCTCGTGAACGGGATTAATTGGCCTTTTTGTTTCTTTGTGAGCGTTTCTTTTTCGTCCTGGTTCTTGGCGCATCGGCGGCATTGAGCTTAGGCAGCCATTTTGCGAGCCGCTTCTTGATGCCGGCATACTTGGGGTCGCTGGCGAGGTTGTTCCATTCCAGTTCGTCTCTGTCGTGGTCGTAGAGTTCTTCGGTGCCATCGCTGTAACGGATGTATCGCCAGCGCTGCGAGCGCAGCGAATGATTATTGCGTCCATACGTTGTCAAGGCCGGGCGGTCCCATTTTGCTTTTGGGTTCTTTAACAGCGGCAGGAGACTTTTGCCTTCAAGCCCTTTCCTCGGAGCGAGGCCGCATACATCTATCAGCGTCGGGTAAATGTCAATGAAGCTCACGGGGCGGGGGCATTTTCGGCCCGGCCTGGTTATTCCCGGCGCAATTATCATAAGCGGGGCATGTGTTGCCTCTTCCCACAGCGCGAATTTGCGCCAATGCAGCTTTTCGCCGAGGTGCCAGCCGTGGTCGCCCCAGAGTATAATGACGGTGTTGTCCGCATAAGGGCTTTTATCCAGGGCATCGATTACCCGGCCCAGGCAGCCATCGACAAAACTTATAGATGCCAGGTAGCCCTGCACGGCCTTTCGCCACTGTTTGTACTCGATGACCTTTTTGTGGTCACCCTCAGGCCTTGCCATCCGTCTGCCAATCGGGGGGACATCGTCAAGGTCGTTTTCATTGACATTCGGCAAGGTTATCTTCTCCGGCGGATACATATCGAAATATTTCTGCGGTACATACCAGGGCAGATGAGGGCGGAAGAAGCCGCAGCCGAGGAAAAACGGTTTGTTGTGCTCTTTGCGCAGCTCGCCTATGGCCCAGGCAGCGACTTTCGAGTCGCCCATCTGGTTGTCGGGTACATCTACCGGCCCCCAGTCGAAATGGGCGGTTTTAGGGATGCCGTTCAGCGGCCGGTTCGAGGGCATCGGGTCGTCAGGTTTGTTCTTTTGCTGAGATGGGAAATACTCGTGCCAGGAAGGCGGGTCGGGGAAGCGGCCGTGGTAGATTTTGCCGCCGCCAACGACGCGGTAGCCGTTGGCCATAAAGTGCTGCGGCAGTGTGGTGGCATCGGTGAGCACCGGCGACTTTCTCCAGGGTTGGGGATTGAGGTAAACGCCGGATGTTGACGGCAGGATTCCCGTCATAAGGCTGGCTCGCGAAGGATTGCAGGCCGGGGCTGAGCAGTGGGCGTTTGTAAAAAGCACTCCTCTTTGCGCAAGTCGGTCGAGGTTCGGTGTCTTTACATCGGGATGACCGCCCAGAGAAGCCACCCAATCATTCAGATCATCGATGGCAATGAACAGTACATTTGGCCGTTTAGCCCGCTTCGATACCAAACGTTGAGAAGCGCTCGTACATCCCGGCAGTGCAAGTGC
>JAUXAH010000605.1 GCA_030614945.1 Phycisphaerae bacterium | reverse complement strand
TATAAAATATAATATTATATTTGAAGGAATAAGAATAAAATGATAGAGAATTATAGTTTTGGACAAATATTTATTAATGGAGAAAAATATAATTCGGATCTTATTATTTTCAAAGATCATATTTATGATAGTTGGTGGAGGAAGGAAGGGCATAATCTTTGTATTGATGATATAAAGGAAATAATAGATGAAAAACCGGATACTTTAATTATTGGAACCGGATATTATGGTTTAATGAAGGTACCAGAAGAATTAACAGAACATATAAAATCATCTGGTATCAAACAAGTAATTGTAAAAAAAACTGGAGATGCATGTAACGAATATAACAAACTTTACAAAAAGAAAAATATAGTAGCTGCCTTTCATTTAACCTGCTAACCATTAGTGAAATAATATTAATATAACAAAAATCTTTCCATTATAGTTAATAAATAGGAAAAAACGAGGGAAATATAATAAAATGTATATCACTTTACATAAGATATATTATAGGACGTTGTAAAATTTAAAAAAAATATAAAATTCTCCGAACACCCTCTTTTATTATTCTTTTCTGTCATTGCGAGCATCGCTTTTGATGCGTGGCAATCCCGTAAAATGTCATTGCGAACTTGCCAAAGGCAAGTGTGGCAATCTCATTCCTTTATACTTTCATCTTTATTTATCTTTTATTCTTAACACGCATACTGCAATTAGCATTTTGCATTTTCTTTTACTTTTTTATTATTTCTTCCCTTTCTTATAACCTAAATCTTTTATTTCTTTATAAAGCAAATACTAAATACCAACGACTGACGACTGATTTTAATAACTATGCGCTATTTCTATGAAATATTTCCCCCTTTCCCGGTACAAGAACTATAAAAAAACTATATTTTTTAAAAATATTTACTATATTTACTATATAATAATTATTCACACAAAACGCCGTAACCCTTGTAAACAACGGCTTTTAAGGATTTACAAAAACGCTCATATACCGCGTATATGAAGAATATTTGACTGGCCCCTTAGATTGTACATAAAACAAAAAAGACCCCCCTTAAAAACGAAATAAACGAAATTACGAGGTCTATTTTTTTGTAATCTAATAAAAAACCCCTGCTATTTTAATGCTAGGGGTTTGGTATATATTTTTCTATTTGTTTAACTAATATCAAGATTTTTTATATATAAAATATTTTTTTATTAAATAATACCCAGCTTTGATGTTAGGAATTGCTTAATATTTTAATAAATTCTTCTTTACTTAAATTTAATTGTCTTCTTATTGTAGCTAATAACCCTTTTGTTATATCTTTTGAAGTATTTGGTACAATTGTAATAATTCTATTATTATTTGGATGTTTCATAGAAACATGAGAACCTTT
>JAUXAH010000142.1 GCA_030614945.1 Phycisphaerae bacterium | reverse complement strand
CGATAATGATACACTGCCGCCATGCCCCAGTTGTGATGGTACCGAGTGGGATAAGGTTGGCTAAGTAAACACCGACGAACGTGGGAAACGGGGCAAAAATGTGTCGCCCCTAAGTTTTTTCAATAATTTTTATTTCTTCTTGGGTTAGGTTGTAGAGGTTGTAGGTGAGTTTGTCGATTTGATTGTCTGTGGTGTTGATTTGGCGTTGGATTCGGGTTTTTTCGGCTGGGACTTTGGCTTTGGCCAGCCGTTTGTGTAAATCCAACATCCGGTCAACGAGTTTTACCATTCTATCATGTTTGGCTTTGTCAGCAGGATTATCAAAATCAATTGTGCAGATGGGAAGCTTTCGCACGTGGACAGCTTTTACCTGTGCAAGAGCTTCGCCTCTCTCTGGATTAATACAATTGTAGCAAAAGTTTAATAGCTTAGAATTAATAAGACCTAAGAGAAACCGACAATTAATGTTGGAAATAGGAAGGAGAGTATAAAGATTATCACGAACTATAAACTTGTCGCGATCAAGTGTTGCGACAAGGCTGTCACCGGTTTGCCTGATTACAATTTTTTCTTGTGCATCGTAGTTAGCGCTAAGCCTTGGTTCCGCAAGCCATTCGCCGAATTTAATCCAATAGTTTTGATTCCACGTAATACGGTATCTGTTCATCAATTTTTCAGCCAACAAAGGACGCCAATCTTCGCTTTGCTTTTCGTGGGACACAAAGGGCTTTGTGTTAACTACCTCTCGGGTCTGCGGTGGTTTCCCTTTTCCTTTCTGGAACGGCTTACATCCCTGTGTTACTTTGGCGGAGAGTTGGAGAGAGGAGTACTTTTCAGTAAGGCGCTTCCACAAGCGCGCGCGCATTGGATCGACACATACGTTGAAAATCTCAGCTTGTCTTGATATCCAGGCGGATTGTGCAGTGGGAAAAGATTTGATACTGCCTTCCGCACTTGCTATTTCCACTTGTACGATTTGGCTTGAGGCAAGTAGGGCTTTTCGTATGACCCATATCTCTGTATCGACGGTGGCCGCGGGAAAGACTTTGTAATTGAAATGACGTACGCGCTCAATATTGTGCTTAAGAACTAGTTTCCTAGTGTTGGGACAGCGGGCATTAAGTGCCAAAGTATTAGGTACAATCATCGACCACAATCCGTTTTTCCTAAGCAGGATTAGCCCTTTTTCTATGAAAAGCGGGAACGTGTCAAACTGGTACTCAGCGGTGGCATAGTGCTCACTTAAATATCTCTTTGTTTCAGGGTGAATAGTCCCCCCGTACGGAGGGTTACCGATGATGGCGTTGAAGCCGGGGTTTTTGGTTTTGAAGATGTGGGGGAATTCGGCTTTGTAGTCGAAGGGGTTTATTTTCCGGTAGAGGTCGTTAGGGATTGTTGTTTCGTGTGAGCCCCCCGCCACAGGTGCGGGGGCTAAACTTTCGTAGAAGTCGGGGCCGATGAGGGAATTGCCGCATTTTATATTGTTGCCGAGGTCGGGCAG
The DNA here is from genome assembly GCA_030614945.1 of Phycisphaerae bacterium. The sequence continues at coordinate 4,058 of JAUXAH010000142.1, read as the reverse complement.
GGCGCGTTCGTGAAATAAACGCAGCGTTTCCTGGCTTTCACCTTCAAGGACTTTGAGCAGGAGTGATAATTTTGTTACTTCGACGGCTTGAGAGTCGATATCGACGCCGAAGATGTTATTGAGGAGTATTTGTTTTTTCTCAGCGATGGTGAGGAACCATTGGCCGCCTCGGCCCTGATAAATTTTCTTTGTGTGCTTTTTGGGGTCGTTGTCAACGTACCAGTCGCGATGGTAATTTAATAGATATGTGTATGCTCCCAAGAGGAAAGAGCCGGAGCCGCAGGCGGGGTCGAGGATTTTAATGTTTGCGATTTGTCTTGGGGTTTTGCCTTCGACGAGTCGGCCAACGGTGTTTTTGACGATGTAATCTACGATGTAGGTGGGAGTATAGTAAATGCCACCGGCTTTTTTAACTTCGGGTTTTTCTTCGATTTTAACGCGGCGTCCCGATGTGAGCGTGATGACTTTTCCGAGGAACTGTTCGTAGACGTTGCCGAGGATTTCTGCGGGCAGGACAGAGAATTCGTAGGGGCATTGAGGATAATATAAACTGTGGAGGATATACTTTAGGGGGTTGTCGTCAACAGCGAGATTTAGTGTTAGCTCATCCGGTCCTTCCGGTCGGCCGGGTTCCTTTTGAAAGTAGAACAAGCCGGAGTTATATTTATGGTCGGCTTTTTCGAAGAGTTCGCAAAGTCTGGGATAGGTTCGGTCGCCGCTGCTAATTCCCTGAAGCCGGCCGTATTGTTCGATGCCACGGTCTTCGGCCATTCGGAGGAAGATGATTCTGTCAATGGTTCTCTGGACGGCGAAGTTTATTTCGTCCCTGGACAGTGTTCTGTTTCGTAGTGCGATGATTCTTGCGAGGTCAGCCCGCCATTTTTCGATTTCTTCGAGGAATTCTTTATCGACGGTGGTTGTGCCGCGTTTTCCTTTTGTGGAGACGGCGAATTTGTCGAAGGAGCCCTTGTAAATTGCATCTTTTGAGAAGATGCTTTCGATATCGCTCCAACGTTTAACGTATTCTTTGTAGTTGAGGTACATAATTCTCGCGGTGCCGGCCCTATCGGCTTGTTTTGGGCGGGTCTGGCAGTCGTAGACGGCAAATTCTTCAAAATCAGTAAGGATTGACAGCGGCAGCTTTGCGCTCCAGGCATAACGGCGCAGTTGATAAGCTGGATGCGGGTCGCCTTTTATGTCGATGGACGGTTTTTTGGCTTCAAGGAAGAATTTTCGAGTGCCGCCGATGCGGAAGCTGTAATCCGGCGCCTTGGTTGCGCCGCCGACCTTTATGGCGTCTTCGTGTATGACGTCCTTGTAGGCCTGGGCGTTGCCAGCTATGTTTGTTACGTCCCAGCCCAATTGTTCGAAAAACGGGTCGATGAATTCTCTGCGAAGCTGGGTCTCATTATATTGCTGCGAACGGTAGGCATCGATGTTGCGGTCGAACGTTTCGATAAGCTCTGCAACTCTGGGCGGTACGTTAGCCATTTTGTTCTTTCCCCGTAGGCATTTTTATAGCCAGATTCAGGACAATAGTACCATCAAGAGTGGGAAAAGGCAATTGTATTTTGGTATTCGGCAGCGAGGTACCCCTCCCTTACGGTCGGGACACTTATTACTCAATTCGTTTAGCGTTCTTAAGCAAATCGGCCTCAACGCCAATCCCCAGGCCGGGCCCGGTGGGCACATTTATGGCGCCGTTTTTCAATCGCAGAGGCGGATCGTACCAGGGGCCTGTCCGAGCTAAGCCGCCCTTATACTCATGGAAATCCCCGATGTTCGGCGTGCACGAGGCGAAGTGGAGCACGTCAACATACCCAACGCCGCCTCCGGACATATGCGGTATGACGGACATACCTGCCTCGGCGGCCATGCGAGCCACGCGGATGGCACGAATGAATCCCCCGTTGTAGTGCAGGTCCGGCTGGACGACCTGCACCGCGTTGTTGTGGACCATCCAGCGAAAACGGCGAAGGCTGGTTTCCTGCTCTCCGCCTGATATCGGAATCGACAGGGCGTCCGCCACGCACCTGGTCTGCTCCAAATGGTCAAACGGACAGGGCTCTTCGAACATATCGATGTTGTGGTCCTGCATAAGCTTGCCGATTTCGGTGCCTTTGCGGCAGTCGTAGGAACCGTTCGCATCGGCGTATATAGTAATCTTATCACCAAGGGCCTTTCGCACAATGCGAATCAGGCCCTCGCTGCGCCCGGGCATCGAGTCGGCATTGTTGCTCATTCGCCCACCGACCTTAAACTTGATCGCCTTAGCCCCGTTTTGCTCAATGTGCTTTGCGAGGACATCGACCTCCTGCTGTGGCGTGGTGTGGCGATTGCCGCTGGCGACGTAGATGGGAATTTCGCGGCGGACCACGCCGCCGAGAAGCTCGCCAACGGGTTTGCCTTCCATTTTTCCGAGAAGGTCCAGCAAGCTGAATTCCACCCATGCGACGCAGCACCACAGCGCGACGCCAGAGAGCTTGTAATTGCTGCGATAAACATAAACCCCGTCGATAAGAGACTCAAGGTCGCGAGCATCCTTGCCAATAAAATAGGGGATAACCAACTGCTGCAGTATCGGATAGAGATAAGCGGCACGACTGTTGGTGACGGCGACGCCGACGGCGCCGTCGGTGGACCTCGTGCGGACGAAGTAGTTTCTCCTGCTGCGCAGCAACTCGATTGAGGCGATTTTCACCGGTGATTTGATGGATGGAATTTTCAGCACCGGCGCCGCAGCGGCCTTGTCCAATTGAGCAACGCTTGTTTTACGAGGCCCGGCGGATAGGCAACCCTGCGCTGTTGCCAGGACGCCTGCGCCGAGACCCGACTTGATAAAAAGGCGACGATTAAACTTCATTATGAGCCTCCTATCTATTCAGTTAGCTTGGTTCATAGCATTTATTACTATGTCAGCGGTTCGGTTTAATCAAAGAATCCGGAGCCCTTGCCCAGGTGTTTGCGGCAGACTTCTTCATTCAGCTCGATACCCAGTCCGGGCTTGTTGGGGATTTCCAGGTATCCGTTTTTATAGATTGGGCCATCTCGTTTTATGATGTCCTGCCAGTGCGGCAGCTCCACGCTGTCGGATTCAAGCGCTATGAACGAGCGGATGGACATACACGCATGTCCCGCAGCGATGGTGCCGACCGGCGAGCACATATTGTGACAGAGCATATTTATGTAGTACATATCGGCCCAGTCGGCGATTCTTTTCATCTCAAGCAGACCGCCGCCGAATGCGCAAGTGGCTCCGAGAAGCGCCGCCGCTATGAATATCGCTCTCTTTCGCATTAGCTGACATTACCCATTTAAGCGTCGAAAAAACATAATTGTCTCCGTACGACTTCGGTAATCTTATCAAAATCACCTTGAACTGTCAACGATTTCCGTTTTCGAGGCAGCTTTATTGAAAATTGGCGCCGAATACATGGTTTTTTGTGCCCCACCTTTCTGCTAATACCTACTTTTGCACAGACCATGACCGCTCGCACCTTCACAAATCCAAGTTTTTTTAGCAATTCTTATCATTACGCCTAATACGTGTATATTCCCCCCAGCTTTTCTGCCGATAAACAGGATATGGTTTCGAAGCATAAAAAAGCGAAAAGGAGATAATCCGATGAGAACCAGGAATTTATTGGTCGTTGCCGCAGGTTTGGTATGCTGCGTAGTGTTGGTCTGGCTTTCCACATCAATTCAGGGCGGCGAAAAAACTTACGAGGTCCGGCCCCAAATTACACTGCCCGAATACAGAACCGATGCAGCCCGCGCTATAGATGCCTATGAGCGTTTAATGGACCGGTATATGGGCCTGACCGAGAGGAATTTAACCAGGATTGGCACGGGCCTCAAAGGCGTTGTTAAGAAATTAGATTCCATTGACGCTAAATTAACAGAGCTTTCCGCAAGGATGGCGAGAATTGAAAAGGCGCTCGGTATTGAACAGGGACCCCATTTGCCTAAGAACAGGCAAATGGGAGCCCACCACAAACGCCCGGTCGAGACCCGCCCCTCGGAGGGGCTGGTCGAGAAAAAAGCTCCGCCGGAGGGGG